>NZ_JBEXAC010000003.1:0-300000 GCF_040567655.1 Chitinophaga sp. H8
ACTTCCCGGCACCCGGTCAGTAACGACCCAAAAGGGACAAAAATAAAAGCAAAATGGTTGCTATATTTAATCTTTAAACATCCTAATTAACTACCTGCGGATTTTAGGGAATAGTGAAATATAGATCAGGGATTTCGTCAAAATTTTTTTCAAGCATCTTTTGGTAACCCGAAATGCCAATTTGATTGCCATTGTAGCAAACATCGTCATGGACAAAATGCTTCAAATTGTCTAAATCACGACTATTCAGGCAGGTAATGTATTCTCGATAGATTTGTTCACAATTGGCCATAACCTTTTTTATTTAGGTAACATTGAATGTCACAGAAAATCTATTGCTACTTATCCAGTTTCCAGCCTGTGTCAAAGTAAGAAAGAGTTGCACGTTCAACTTTCTTTTCGGAAAGGTCACGTTTCATCAGCTTGGCAAAAGGTGTGATGTTCTTATAGGCGATAGTATATTCCACGGTAGCACTTTTGTTGTCTTCCTGCAATTGAATTCCAGTAACATCTGCTAAGTCCATATCTGCCACCTTTACCACCTGTACATTGTCATACTTCTCATCTATGCGGATGAGGTAAGGCTTTGCCTTCTCGGTAAAATGGACAATAGGTTGTCCCGCATCTTTTAGCTTCTGCGTTTTATCTATTGTTACTAACCCTTCCGCCTCCAGTCCTGCGTCCAATAGCTTCCGGGCACTTGCCGGATCACTCACATTAACTTCATATTCGTACACCTTCGGATAATTCTTTTCAGAACGTATAACCGAAGCTGCTTCTTCCTTCTCCAGCTTTGTCTGGCTGCAAGATGCCATAAGTAAAATGGCAAGTCCTAATACACTTACTGTTTTCATAACAATGCTTTTTAGCTATTCAACAATAATAGTCAACTAATTTCCTATTACTAATTTAAAAAAAATAATCGGTTTTCAGCCTCTGGAATGGCTGATAATCACAGGGGTACAACGGGTACAACTTTCAATGCAAGAAATGTTGGACTTGAAACGCCTTGCTCATCTTCGTTTTTTTGCTTTCAGAAACAACAGAATACAACGGCTTTCAAAGTCGGGATGAAAAAGTGTAAACGAAAAAAGCAAGCGTATGTTAAAAAACATTTCATGGTCAGACTACATTATTGCAGTTGCCATACTATTAGCCATCTATTACCTCTTTGTAGGGATGAAGTATTTCTCAGGTGAGATCAAGGATCTACTATCCGGGAAAAGAAAACTGAAGTTCAGAGCAGCCGTTCCTAACGAACATGCTGCATACAATCCGGACAATGAGCAAAGCCTTCAGGAAACGAGTGGTTTTGAAAACACCACGGATGATGAATTTTCAGAAGTGGAGCATCTTATTGAACGCCTGAAAACGGTAATAGCAGATGCCTCCAGTAGAAAACTCATTCCCCAGGAGTTTAAGCAATATCTCAGCATGGTGCTGAAAGAATACCCTTCTGTAAGATACTCTCCCCTTCGTTCATCTATCAATGAACTGATTGTATCTGAGTGTCAAAAATATGGTGCTGTTACACTTGACGAGGATGAAGTGGAACTGCTGTGGAAAGAAGCAGTGTAGCAGACCTAATGGAGTGCGCTTCCCTGTCCTTCCCGGTGCGTAAGGGCAAAGTGTGGTAGGAAAGCGGGTTATGTGACGGCGAAGCCACTCCATTCCTTTCGAGTTGATTTCAAACTTTAATAAACGTGTGTTATGGAAATGTGCAGCAGGAAAACAAAAGCAAATAACCGAAAAAGGGTTATTATGATCTGTGCCGCTCTGGCACTATTGGCTATCCATTATGGGGCATTTGCTCAGGATGGCATACAGGGTATCAACGAAGCCAACACTAAGGTGCGAAGCTATTTTGCAGCAGGTACAAACCTGATGTATGCAGTGGGAGCATTGCTTGGTTTGATTGGCGCAGTTAAGGTGTACCAGAAATGGAATGCAGGTGACCAGGACACCGGTAAGGTTGCAGCCGCCTGGTTTGGCAGTTGCATTTTTCTGGTCGTGGTAGCCACTGTTATTCAATCCTTCTTTGGAGTTTAAAAAATCAGGACGTATGCAAAGTATGCTAACGGAAAAGTTGTGGGCGTATATCGTCCACAACAACCCTGACCTGATGCTCAGCTTGCAGGAGGACTATTCAGTTACACGCTATCTGGAGAACAAGGTAGCCGCAGTGATGCCTATGGCAGCGCAGTTTCTTAGCGAAGAAAAGCCGCAATACATTATTGAGGAATTGTGCCTGCAAGCTATGACGGAAGATTTAAAACCGTCCCGCTATCAGTATATCCGCTCAGTTATCGAGGAAGAATTTAATAGTGACTACCTGCGGATGAAGGAAAACGGAACACTCACCTATGAAGTAGTGAACCTCATTGAAGCCTGCAAAAGCATCTTCAGTGATTTTGATTTTAACGGTGAAAATGAAGCAAACAGGCATTTGAGATATGCCATCATCGGACAGGTGCATGACTATCTCGCCTAAGCCCAAAAAAGAAAAGTGAAGAAAGAAAATGTGTGGTTATGGCTTACAATGTTTCTCAAAAGCTGCAAGATAATCTTGATGCTATCCGAATAGCGTTGGATTATCAGAACGGTCGCCCGCTTACTGCGGAGGATGTCGCCAGCCTGAAAAAATACGCAGGTTTTGGCGGCATCAAGGTCGTTTTATATCCTTACGGAACGCCGGAGGAATGGCAGGCTAATGGGGCTACCAAAGAAGATCTGAAGCACCACCAGGGTATAACACAATTACATGAGCTGCTCAGGGAAAACTATGATGATGCAGCCTATAAAGAAATTATCGCTTCATTACGACATAGTGTTTTGACCGCATTCTACACACCAGAGGTCGTACCACAAACATTGTATAGCGTGCTTGAAGCGCAAGGCATACAGCCTAAAAGGTTATACGAGCCTTCTGCCGGTTCCGGGGTATTTATAAGCGAGGCTGTTACAGCCTTTCCTGAACTGGAACAGATCACCGCAGTAGAAAAGGACAGGCTCACCGGATTAGTGCTTTCTGCGGTTAACAGTACGCTCCCTGTTAAAACAGCTACTCACATTACGGGGTTTGAAGAAGCTCCGGTTAGAGATAATGGCGGCTATGACCTTGTAGTAAGCAATATTCCCTTTGGAAACTTCTCGGTATATGACGAAGCATTTCCAGACAAGGAAATATCTGGCAAAATTCACAACTACTTTTTTGCTAAAGGTTTGGATAAACTGGCCGAAGGCGGCCTTATGGCATTCATTACGACGGATGCCTTTTTGAATAGCCCTTCTAACCATGCGGCACGGGAATACCTGTTTGAGCGGGCAAACTTCGTGGGCCTGGCTGTAATGCCGGACAACCTGATGAAAGATACAGGTAATACCGAAGCGCCGAATCACCTGTTAATCGTTCAGAAAAATACAGCAAAGGAAAAGATAAGCTGGGAAGAAGAATGGCTGAATGAAGTACGTGAGAGGGAGAATGAGTTTGGCCGATTTCCTTATAACTACTTCATATCTACGCATGATCACGATGTTGTCATGGGCAATGTGCGTAAGCCCGGAAAAAACCAATACGGCAGGGCTTCAGAAGTAGTATGGCAGGAAGGTGATATTAGCCAGATACGGGATGCCCTTTATGCCAGCCTTACCCATCAATTACAAAATCGCTTCAACACCGAACTGTTTGAGAAAGCACAAGCACTCGCCCTACCAGTTTCAGAAAACGAAGGCAAAAAGCTGACTTACCTGCCTATGCCGGAAAGCAAGGCAGAAGCCCCGTCAGTACAGTTAGGGTTATTTGATACCGCACCGGCAGAACAGATCAACCGGGCAATGGCCTATATCAACCCGCTCGATGAAACCATCGTACAAAAAACAACGGCCCGGATTGTCGGTACAATTCGTACCACTGATAAGCCGAGCCACGAAAATGTAGTATTGCTTACCGCAAAACAGCATAAAAGCAACCGCTTTTTATACAAGCTCTATTCCAACGTCAAAGAAGTAAATCAACTGTCTGTAAACTGGATGGATGCCCGCTTATTGGGACATGAACTTACAGGTATCTCCAATTACCTTAAACAGTTTGATCACAGTTTCAAATATGAAGGCGATCAGACATTGGAAGGTTTTTTCCGCTTTGAGCAAAAAACACCACTTCCTTTTATTGGCCTCAAATCTTATTACCAGGAAGGAACATTGGTAGTGCACATGGGCAGCGTTGGAACTATAGGTAGTCCCGATCCTGAATATAAACAGGCTCTTTTCCAGCCTCTCGGTCTTCAGGGTAATATTCGCTTCTATGAAAGTTACGCTGTATTACGTGACGCTTATCTCGAATTATCTGGCAAGGAAGTATCAGGGGAAACCATCACCGATGTTGATAGGGACAGCCTTAACACTACTTATGAAAAGTTCATTGCCGAATACGGGCTTTTAAATGGTCCCGACAATCGGAGGCGCATTCTTGAAGATACCGCCTTTGGTGTTATTACGCTTTCCTCGCTCGAACGCAGGGATGGCGAAAGGTTTGTAAAAGCCGACATTCTTACTCACGCTATTCATCACGTAAAAGAACGGTTCATCACCGATGACCCCATTGAAGCGCTTGCACACAGCCTTAATGATACAGGCAAGGTAGATGTAGGGTTTATAAGCGCCGCAATGGGGCTGGAAGAAAACGAGGTGATCGGTCGTCTGGGCAACCATGTGTACCTGAATCCTGCAAGCAATGAATGGGAAACTGCCGATCAATATTTAAGCGGCAATGTGGTAGAAAAACTAAGACAGGCAGAACATCTGTCTAATGAGTTTTCTGAGAATCCGCAATATAAACGAAGTACTGAGGCCATATTAAAAGTGCAGCCGGAGCGTATTCCATTTGAACTACTGGATTTCAATTTAGGTGAACGCTGGATACCCACTTCTTACTATGAGCGTTTCGCAACAGCACTGTTTGAACAGGACGCTACTATCAATTATTTCGCTTCGCTGGATGCTTTCAAAGTAAGCACCGGGATGAACATTAAAGTATCGAGGGAATTTGCTGTTACACCCAAAAGCGGACGCACCACTTACGGCTACACGCTGATGGAACATGCACTGGAGAATACCACTCCCTTCTTTACTTATGAAGTAAAGGGGCCGAACAATACAACCATCAGGCTGCCGGATAGTGAAGCCATACAGTTGGCTCACCAAAAGATTGAGCAGATCCGAAGCGGTTTTATCAACTGGCTGAATGAATTGCCCGATACAGAAAAAAAGCACTTGGAAAATCTGTACAACGATACATTCAACTGCTATGTATTACGGGAGTTCGATGGCACTCACCTGAATTTTCCGGGACTTGATAAAAAGGCTTTGGGCATTGAAGACCTGTACAGCAGTCAGAAAAATGCAGCATGGCGCATTATACAGAACAGAGGAGCTTTGGTTGACCACGAAGTAGGGTTAGGTAAAACGCTTACCATGATCGTTTCCGCTCAGGAAATGAAACGCTTGGGCATTGTACATAAACCCATGATCGTTGCCCTGAAGGCAAACGTTAACCAGATTGCCGAAACTTATAAGAAAGCCTATCCAAAGGCCCGCATACTGTTTCCCGGACAAAACGACTTTACACCAGCACAGCGGCTACGGCTCTTCCATGAAATAAAGAATAACAATTGGGATTGCATCATTCTTACACATGATCAATTCGGAAAAATACCACAGTCACCAGAGATACAAAAAGAAATATTCCAGGCAGAGCTTGACAATGTAGAACGTGATCTTGAAACGATCAAAGAGCTTGGCGGTGAAATCTCTAAGAAAATGCTTAAAGGCTTGGAGATACGCAAAAACAACCTGGAAGGCAAGCTGAAGGGAGTGCTTAAAGATATAGAGGAAAAGAAAGATGCAGGTATCAATTTCAGGGATATGGGTATTGATCACCTCTTTGTGGATGAATCTCATAAGTATAAAAACCTCACGTTTACAACCCGTCACAACCGGGTTGCAGGCTTAGGCAATATGGAAGGCAGCCAGAAGGCCCTTAACATGCTGTTTGCCGTCCGTGAGTTGCAGAGCCGGTTTAACAGTGACCTGTGCGTAACCTTCCTTTCCGGCACACCCATATCTAATAGCCTTACCGAAATGTATTTGCTGTTCAAGTACCTGCGTCCGAAGGAAATGGAGCGTCAGCATATTGAGAATTTTGATGGTTGGGCAGCTGTATTCGCACGTAAGACAACAGACTTTGAGTTTTCAGTAACCAATGAAATCATAGCTAAAGAACGCTTCAGGCATTTTATCAAAGTGCCGGAATTGGCTTTGTTCTATAATGAAATTACCGACTACAAGACAGCGAAGCATATTAACCTTGACAAGCCTGATCTGAATGAAACGTTGGTGAATATAAAACCAACGCCCGAACAAGTCGAGTTCATCAAAAACCTGATGCAATTCGCTAAAACAGGTAACGGCGAACTTATTGGACGTGGCAGGCTAACGCCTGAAGAAGATAAAGGCCGGATGCTGATTGCCACCAACTATGCAAAAAAGATGGCCGCAGACATGCGACTGATTAGTGAATGGAAGTACAGCGACCATCCTGATAACAAGGTAAACGTCAGTGCCCGCAAGATTGCTGAAATCTATAAGGAAAGTATGCAGCATAAGGGTACGCAGATTGTGTTCTCCGACATTGGCACGCCTAAACCCAATGACTTCAATATTTACGATGCGCTTAAAGAAAAGCTCGTGAGGGACTTTGGCATTCCTGAGCGTGAGATCACATTCATACACGACTGGACAGATGCTAAAAAGCCAGATCTGTTCCGAAAAATGAACCGGGGTGAAATACGCATTCTATTAGGCAGTACCGAAAAGGCAGGCACAGGATTGAACGTTCAGCAGCGTATGGTGGCTATGCACCATCTGGATATTCCCTGGAAACCTTCTGAGCTGGAGCAACGCAATGGCCGTGGCGCACGCCAGGGCAACCTGATTGCTAAAGAGCATTATGAAAACAAGGTTCGGAACTATGTATATGCCGTGGAGCAGTCGCTTGATAATTACAAATTCAACCTCTTGAAAAATAAACAGACGTTCATTTCGCAAATGAAAAATTGTGAGCTGAATGTCCGCACTATTGATGAAGGCGCAATTGATGAAAAGAGCGGGATGAATTTCTCCGAATACATCGCTATTCTCTCCGGTGATACATCGCTGTTAGAAAAATCAAAGCTGGAAAAGAAAATAGCTGTAATGGAAAGCCTGAAAGTATCTCATTTCAGGGAAGTGTCCCGTAACAAATACCAGTTGGAAACCTTGCAAAACGAGCAGGCTTCTACAGTCAAAACACTGGACAAGTTGCGGGCAGATGAAACAGCCTATAAAAGCGTCCTTCAACTGGATAAGGACGGTGTGAAGGTCAATCTCATTAAACTGGATAACATCAGTTCATCAGATAGCGAAGCTATCGGCAAGCATATTATCAAACTGTACCAGGACTGGAAACCAACTGATGCTGGAGAGCATACCGCACAGGTAGGTACATTATATGGTTTCAACCTGTATATCCGCAGGCAACAGGATGCCTACGAAGAAAATGGCGTTTTTGAGTACCGCTACTCCAATAGCTTCTATGCCCAAAGGGACAATGAGGGCATTAAATACACCTATAATAATGGCCTTCCAAATACAGATAATCCTAAGCTGGCCGCAAGACATTTCCTTAATGCCATTGACCGGGTTGAAAGCCTGAAAGATAAATACGAACATACATTGGCCGACCTGACTACAGCTATCCCGAAACTGGAACAGCTTACTACGAAGCCTTTTTTACAGGAGGTCGAATTGTCGCAAATGAAAAGCGAACTGGCTAATCTGGAAAGGCAGATAGCCATTAAAATACAGGAAAACCAACTGAAGCAGCAACAGGTAGCAGAAAACCAGCCGGGCGAAGTGAGTGAAGTACCTGTCATTCAAATTAACGAAAAACTCAATGGACAAACTGTTCCGAAGGACGTAATACTTGCCACACAACAAATGGCCGAACGTCCCCGAAGCAGAATAAGATTATAAACCAATTAAAGGAAATGGTTATGGCAAATAGTGTCTATCAGATCAACAAGGGAATTAACCAGAGCATAGAGTTCAAGGGTTTGAAAGCGCAGTATATATGGTATCTGGGCGGCGGTGTTGTGGCCCTGCTTATTGTATTTGCGGTAATGTATATCATCGGCTTGCCTACATACCTGTGTATCGGCATTATCCTATCCGCAGGAGCATTCCTCATCATGAAGATTTACGCCATGAGCAATAAGTATGGAGAGTATGGCTTAATGAAAGCCCTTGCCCGTAAGCAGGTCCCGAAGCTCATCAAATCGCGGAGCCGAAAAATTTTTATAGGAACTAAAGAAAAACAATCATGAAAAGAGAATTGCCGGTGTATAGCATCGAAGGAACCGACTTTGTGGTTGATGCGGCTAACCTACAGCTTAGCGAAAAGGCAAACCCTGAAAACGTAATACCTCTGTCAGACATGCGGGATGTAGGCGATGGATATGTATTTGACTACAGTCCAAAAGAAAAGAACATACCGATGCTGTTCAGTGATGATACGGATGTAAGAACAGTTAAAATACCTGAGTTGGTACAGCTTGACCCTGTTGGAATGTCGGAAAAATATGGCTGTTCCATTCAAGAGATGCAGGGTAAAACTGATTTTTCATTGATGGTAGATCAGCAGGCACTTGGAAGAAGGTTGATGGGACAACTGCCGACTGTAGATATTGCCGGTCACACCTTCTTTGTTGATATCCGCATGGACATGCTTCGTCCTAAAGACGATTTTCTTTCCAAAGGAATTGTGTTCAGCCAGATTGATCATTTCTATGATGATGACCGTAAAGTTTACACCATTCCTTACAATCCAAAGACGCATGAATTTCAGGATCTGGACCACGATAATATCACGTCTATTCCCAAAGACCTTATCGTTATTTCGTTTCCTCACGAAAGCGCATTAGACCCCATAGGATATAACCGGAAAGGTGGCTGGGATGAAACATACGGATTAAAAGAAACCAATGTAAAATCTCATTTCGAGGCAAAGATGGTTGATTGGAAGGAAACCGGTATCGAAGCAACAATACAAGAGAATATTAACAAACAGCATAAGCAACAAAATCAAATCAAGCAAACAGACAAAGAACAAAAAAGCCAAAAACGGCAACGCAGAGGGCCGAAGCTATGACATAGCGCTGCCAGAGTGCAGTAAGTGATAACAGGTAAAATAAAGTGAGATGGAAAAAGTGTTGGATGATATATTACCGATCATGGATGTGGAGCATGACTGCATCCTGAGTAAGCAAGGCGACGTGACAGTTGTTTTTAAGGCAGACCTGCCCGAAATATTTACCCTTTCCGATCAGGAATATGAAGCCTTTCACCAGGCATGGATAAAAGCAATTAAGCTGCTTCCCAAATTTAGTGTATTCCACAAACAGGATTGGTTTTTAGAAAGCAGTCATAAACCCGACTTCTCAAAAGACGATACCAGTTTCCTTAGCCGGGCCAGCGAACGGTTCTTTAATGAACGTCCTTTTCTCGCTCATACCTGCTACATCATGCTTACCAAAAAGCCGGAAGGCCGGAAAACAGCCAGTTCGATGTTTTCAAGTCTCCTGCGGAAATCCATAGTGCCAGAAGAAACTTTGAGGCCGCAGATGCTACAGGACTTTCTGGACAGTACGGGACAATTCAAGCGGATCATGGAAGATAGCGGGTTTGTGAAGCTAACAAGATTAAGAGAAAAGGAGCTGCGCAGCCATAGCCGCAAAATGGGATTGGTAGAACAGTATTGCTACCTGTCTGAGCAAAATGATAGTTTCCTGATGGGCGATATCGTTTTTGATGAAGCGATGCGTGTGGGCGATAAATATTGCCAGTTATATACGCTGGGCGATGCAATAGATCTTCCTGCACTATGCGGCAGCCGCATCAATTACGATAAATACAGTACAGACAAAACGAAGTTCAGTGTCGGGTTTGCTTCTACGTTAGGCCAGCTTTTGCCCTGCAATCACATCTACAATCAATACATCTTTATAGAAGATGCACAGAAAACCATCCAAAAACTGGAGAGTAAAAGGCTGAGGCTGCAATCCCTTTCTGCATACAGCAGGGAGAATTTAATTGCAAGGGATGCTACCAACGATTTTCTGAATGAAGCCATCAGTCAGCAACGGTTGCCGGTCAAGGCGCATTTCAACGTGCTTGTATGGACAGACAATAAAGAGGAACTCAAAGACCTGAAGAATATGGTATCCTCTGCACTGGCACAGATGGATGCAGTAGCCAAACAGGAAACCATTGGCGCTCCGCAGATATTTTGGGCGGGCATTCCTGGGAATGCCGCAGACTTCCCGATGAATGATACGTTTGATACGTTCGCGGAACAGGGAACCTGCTTCCTAAACCTCGAAACCGGCTACCGATCTTCTTTAAGTCCGGTAGGTATTCGCATGGGCGACCGGCTTACAGGCAAGCCCGTTCATGTGGACATCAGCGACGAGCCTATGAAAATGGGCATCTGCACAAACAGGAACAAATTTATACTTGGGCCTTCCGGTAGCGGCAAATCATTTTTCACCAACCACATGGTACGCAGCTATTATGAGCAAGGTACGCATATCGTACTGGTGGATGTGGGACATAGTTATAAAGGACTTTGCGACATGGTGAAGGGCTATTACTTCACTTACAGCGAAGACAATCCCATCCGCTTCAATCCCTTTTACATAGGCGAGGGCGATAGCCTTGATACCGAAAAGAAAGAAAGTATCAAAACACTGCTTCTGGCACTGTGGAAGAAGGACGATGAGGCATTCAAGCGGAGCGAATACGTTGCCCTGTCAAATGCCATTGGCGGTTATTACAGTTATCTGGAAAAAAATGCGGCTGTATTTCCCTGTTTCAACAGTTTCTATGCTTTTCTGCGCGATGAATACACGCAGGTGCTGGAGGGTGACAGGGTAAAAGAAAAGGATTTCGATATAGACAACTTTCTCTATGTGCTGCGCCCTTACTACGAAGGCGGCGAATTTGATTACCTGCTGAACGCTACCGAAAACCTGAATTTGTTGCAGGAAAGGTTTATCGTGTTTGAACTGGACAACATTAAGGATCACCCTATCCTGTTTCCGGTGGTAACCATTATCATCATGGAGGTCTTCATCAACAAAATGCGGAAGATGAAAGGCATCCGCAAAATGATATTGATAGAAGAAGCCTGGAAAGCCTTAATGAAAGAAGGCTTTGCCGAATACATCAAATATCTGTTCAAAACAGTCCGCAAATTCTTCGGCGAAGCAATCGTGGTAACGCAGGAAGTAGAAGACATCATTTCTTCTCCGGTGGTAAAGCAAGCCATCATCAATAATAGTGATTGCAAAATCCTGCTCGACCAAAGCAAGTACCAGAACAAATTTGATCAGATACAAGAACTATTGGGGCTAACGGAAAAAGAAAAAGCATTGGTACTCTCGGTCAATAAGTCCAATGATCCCGCTAAGAAATATAAAGAAGTATTCATCAGCCTGGGTGGTATGATGAGTAAGGTTTACCGGACAGAAGTAAGTCTTGAAGAATACCTCGCATACACTACCGAACAAACAGAGAAGGTAAAGCTGATGGAATACGCTACAAAGTTTGATGGAGACATACGCAAAGGCATTGCGGCAATGGCCGAAGACATTAGGAATAAAAGTTAAAAAACATCCGATGAAACTGAAAAAACTGATACGGGATCTATGCTGCGCAATTAAGGTAATCGTGCATTTCGGCAGGGAGCATCATGCCACCATTTCTATGATGCAGGGTATCTATGGAAAACAATCATTGCACAATGATATGGTTACAGGAGTAGATACGATGCTGAGCATAACATCTTGTGGGAGCTTTTATAAAATCACACGCACCGATTACATCAGCAACATATCTGAGAACGAAGAAACGTGGCTTGCTACTTACGGATGGCATTCTAACGGGCATCTGATTGAAATAGGCGGTGATCGGTACTGCATTTTCGATACGGTTTCAAAATCGCTGTACCTCGAAAAGCTAACGGAACAAGGAAAGACAACAATTGAATTATTTACTAAAATCTTGAAGCAATGAAAAAATATGTAAGAATGATGCTTGTGGCTCTTTGCATTTCCTTCACCGTTCTTCCGGTACAGCAGGCAAATGCTACACCCATAGCCATACTGGAGATCATCAAGGCGGCGGTTAAAAAAGTGATAAAGGCGGTTGACTTAAAAATTCAGCGATTGCAGAATAAAACGATCTGGTTGCAGAATGCTCAGAAGACACTGGAAAACACTTTGTCTAAGTTGAAACTGGATGAAATTTCTGACTGGACGGAAAAGCAAAAAGAACAGTACCGCAAGTATTACGACGAGCTGGCACAAGTAAAAGCAATTATCTCCTATTACCAACGCATCCGCGATATTACCAAAAAGCAATTGCGCCTCGTGGACGAATACAACAGGTCATGGGCACTGATCCGGCAGGACAGCCGCTTTACTGCAAAAGAAGTGGTGTATATGGAAAAGGTGTATTCGGGTATTCTCGATGAGAGCCTAAAGAATATTGACCAGATCAATCTCATTATTAAGTCCTTCACCACGAAGATGAGCGATGCGAAAAGGCTGGAGCTGATCAACAATGCAGCCGACCAGGTAGATGCCAACTACTCTGATCTGGTACAGTTCAACAGGCAGAACACATTACTAAGCCTTCAGCGTGCTAAGACCGAAACTGAAGTGCAGGCAGTTAAAAAATTATATGGGCTTCCTTAAATCAATACGTATGAAAAAGATAATCTTATTTCTAATGCTGTTTGTATCGGCAGGGAGCAGTCTGAAAGCACAATCTTTTGCAGAATGGTTTCAGCAAAAAAAGACACAGAAGAAGTACCTGATCCAGCAAATAGCGGCACTTCAGGTATATATCGGATATGCAAAAAAAGGGTACAATATAGCCAAAGAGGGTCTAACAACTATTGGAGGCTTCACCAGAGGCGAATTTAACCTGCACACAGATTATTTCAATTCATTGAAATCTGTCAACCCCGAAATCAAGCGATATGCAATGGTTGCAGATATAGTAGCCTTACAGCTCAAAATTGTACAAAACTACAACCGTACATACCGGAGGCTTAACGGCAGCGATGCACTTTCAGATGATGAACTGGCATACGTCCGCAGGGTCTTCAGCAGACTGCTTGATGATTGCGATAAAATACTGGATGAGCTTATCACAATTACTACCGATGGAAAAATGGAAATGAAGGATGATGAGCGCATGAAGAGAATTAATATGCTATACCTGGACATGCAGGATAAGCTCACATTCTCGCAGAGCTTTTCTAATGATGCAGTATCACTTGCAGCATCACGGTTAAAGGAGAAAACAGATGTACAAACCAGCCGTGTACTGCATGGCATTAAAAACGAGTAACGATGAAAAAGGTAATTGTAATTATATCGCTGTCATTCATGGGTTTGCTTCCCGCTTTCCGAGCATCTGCGCAAGCTGATGAGATAGCACAGCTTTTACTCAATGTTGAGAAGCTGGCGCAATTCAAGCAGATCCTGAGTGACATGAAAAAGGGCTACCAGATTTTGGAAGGTGGCTACAACACCATAAAGAATATTTCCGAAGGCAACTTCAGCTTGCACAAGGCTTTTCTTGACGGTTTAATGGGTGTAAGTCCTACCGTGCGCAATTACAGGCGTGTAGCGGACATCACTAACTACCAGATTACTTTAGTTAAGGAATACCGTAATGCGTATGATCGGTTCCGGCGGGATAACAATTTCAATCCCGATGAGCTGGCGTATTTGGGCCGGGTGTATGACAATTTGTTCAAGGAGAGCCTGCGTAATCTGGATGAACTGCTCACGGCCATCACGGCAGGCAAAGCCCGCATGAGCGATGATGAACGACTGCAAACCATCGACAGGATTTATGCCGACATGCAGGATAAATTAATGTTTCTGCGGCACTTCAATAATAACACTACAATACTGGCTGTGCAAAGGGCGAAGGAGCGCAACGATGCACAGACCATTCGTAAAATCTATGGGTTAAACAATTAAATAAACAGATATGGCAAAGCGTGGAAAGACCGCCTGGCTGGCGGTGGTGGGGTTGATAATGCCTTTTATAAGCCGTGCACAAGGTATAGCCGATGAAATGAGAGGGATGCACGGTGTATTGGAACAATTGTATGATGAGATGATGCCTTTGTGCAGCCAGTTGATCGGCGTAGGCCAGGGATTGGCGGGATTTGCGGCAATGTGGTATATCGCATCAAGGGTATGGGGACATTTATCAAGAGCGGAACCTATTGATTTTTATCCGCTGTTCCGTCCTTTCGTTATTGGATTTTGCGTGATGATATTTCCCTCCGTTTTGGGATTGATCAATGGCGTGATGAAACCTACTGTGACAGCTACTGCTGCAATGGTGGAAAATTCAGATAAAGCTATTTCGGTGCTTTTGCAAAAAAAGGAAGAAGCCATCAAGAAAACGGATGTGTGGCAAATGTATGTGGGAGAAAGCGGTAGCGGTGACAGGGACAAGTGGTATAAATACACACACGATAATGAGGACCCTTCCGAAGAAGGTTTCTTTGAAGGCATCGGTAACGACATCAAGTTCGCCATGTCCAAAGCCTCTTACAACTTCCGCAATTCGGTAAAAGAATGGATGAGTGAAGTGCTTAGGGTTCTATTTGAAGCGGCATCCCTGTGTATTGATACGCTACGAACGTTCCAGTTAGTCGTATTAGCGATACTTGGCCCTTTGGTATTTGGCATTGCAGTGTTTGACGGTTTTCAGCATACGCTTACTGTCTGGATAGCCCGTTATATTAACATCTTTCTATGGTTACCTGTCGCCAACATCTTCGGAAGTATTATAGGGAAGATACAGGAGAAAATGCTGGAGCTGGATATATCACAGGTACAGGATTACGGCGACACATTTTTCAGTAGAACCGATGTGGCTTATCTGGTCTTCATGATAATCGGCATAGTCGGATACTTTACTGTTCCCTCCGTAGCGAATTACATTGTTCATGCCGGTGGTGGTGGTGCATTAGGTCACAAAGTCACAAGCATTTTCGGTAGTTCTTCCAGAACAGTAGTCAATACAGCATCAGCCGGTGCAGGCATGGCCGTAGATGCTATGGGCAGCGCGGCTAACCGTATGTCGCAAAGCATGGCCAGTAGCGGCAATTCCAATCCCTATTTCGGTGATGGCAGTAGTGGCAAATCTGGCTATATGAACGACAAGCTAAAAGGCAATTCATAATAATTCAAAGGAGGATATATGTTCAAGAAAATGAAAAATATTGATACAGCTTTCCGTCATATCAGGAGTTTTACCCTGGTAGTAATTATAGGCTGTGTACTGATATGCTGCTTTGCACTATACAAGAGTTTTAGCCTTGTATCGCAGATGCAAAGCAAAATATACATTCTTGCTAATGGCAAGGCACTGGAAGCCTACGCGTCCGAACGGAAAGATAATATACCTGTTGAGGCAAGGGATCACGTAACTACTTTCCATAAACTATTCTTTACGCTTGACCCTGATGATAAAGCAATCACAGCAAGCATTACTAAAGCCTTGTATCTGGCAGACGGAAGTGCCAAAAGAGCCTACGATGATCTGAAGGAGAACGGGTACTATGCAGGACTTATATCCGGCAACGTCAATCAAACCATTGTTGTGGATAGCGTGGCGGTAGATATCAATGATTACCCGTACAAATTCCGTTGCTATGCTACGCAAAGCATTATCCGACCAACCAGCATTACTACCCGTAGCCTGGTGACAGACGGTGCATTGCGGAATGTATCACGCAGTGACAATAATCCACATGGTTTCCTTATCGAGCGATGGAGTACGATTGACAACAGGGATTTAAAAACAGTAAGCAGGCGACAATAAAAATCAAGATCATGAAACTATTTCCAAAAAGAAAAAAGGACGATGCTGAGTTAAGGCCCAATGCGCTTTCCAAAGGAATAAAAGCAGGCTATCAGCGAATACAGGGTGGCTGGGCAAGTTGGATGATGAGGCGAACAGAGAATTTCTCACGGCGTACATGGTTTGTACTGCTTATTCTTTTCGTTCTATGTACCGGCACATACAGCATATATCTGGGAGTAAGTGCTTTTACCGGAAAGAACACGAGTTCAATGACTATAACACCCATCAAAAAACCGAAGCACGTCACCGAAACCGGAGAAGCAAATGTTGAACCTGCGGAAGTGTCTGAGGCTGAATACAGCCGCATCAAAAGGTTCAGGGTGTATATGGATAGCTTGGCACGAAGTCCTGCGGGGAAAACTCTTTATGACAGCATAATCCACCATCGTCCGGGGCTAATGGACAGTGTGCGGTTTATTGAAAATTATTATCAACAATTAAAACAGAAATAAAAATGGAAAAGCAAGTAAAAACTCCGAAGGAGATCAGGCAGCGCAGGTTCTTATTGGTATTACCACTTCTCGCATTGCCTTTTATGACCATGATTTTTTGGGCACTTGGCGGTGGCAAGGTTGAAAAGGTGGAAGCCCAGGCATCTGCGAAGAAGGGATTTAACATTAACCTGCCGGACGCCAATCTCAAAGAAGACAAGCCGATGGACAAAATGAGCTATTACAATCAGGCTCAACTGGATTCTATCAAATTTCAGGAAATGGTAAAAAATGATCCCAATTACAGGAATATTGGATTATCAGATACCGATGAATACCTGTCGAATGACGAAGATACCTTTCAGCAGCCTGCCAGTCCCAAAGGTTTGAATACATCACTTCAGGGAAGCCGGGGACACAATGACCCCAATACTGATAAAATCTACCGCAAGCTGGCAGAACTGGATCGGGAGATGAACAAGCCAGTACCGACATCATCAGACAATGACGAGTATGATACGTACCAACCCGCTTCATCAAGAAACCGCAATAGTGCCACGATAAATTCTCCTGATGTGGAAAGGCTGGAACAAATGATGAACATGATGAATCAGTCTAATGGCGAAGATCCTGAATTGCAGCAATTGAATGGTATGCTGGATAAGATATTGGACGTACAAAATCCCGAAAGAGTGCAGGAGCGACTAAGACAAACTTCTGAAGCAAACCGGGGACAAGTATTTGCGGTATCATCGAAAAAGAAAGACAATAGTATCACGCTGCTTGATATGGAGCATACATCAGGCAACACAACCAATGGCTTCTATTCACTTACCGGCGCGACAGCTATTGAAGATTCGCAGAATGCTATACAGGCTGTTATTCACGAAACTCAAACTATCGTAGATGGCTCAACTGTCAAATTGAGATTGGTAAATGATGTTTTCATAAATGGCATTCGCATTCCGAAAGACAATTTCCTCTTTGGAATAGCCTCGCTGCGTGGTGAGAGATTAAGTATCAAGATTAACAGTGTACGTTTTGGTAATTCTTTATTCCCGGTTGAATTATCGGTATATGACATGGATGGCCTGGACGGCATTTATATTCCCGGAGCGATTACAAGGGATGTTGCAAAGCAGTCGGCAGACCGTTCTATGCAAACAATTGGGCTAACCAGCCTTGATCCGTCGTGGGGCGCACAGGCAGCAAGCGCAGGTATTGAAGCTGCAAAAACGCTGTTCAGCCGAAAAGTAAAGCTAATCAAGGTAACTGTGAAGGCAGGGTATCAGGTGCTTCTGCGAGACGAAAAGCAAAAACAATCCAACTAAATATTTCAATCACTTAAAATTCCAAAAGATGAAAAAGATCAGTGTAGTAATGGCAATAGGAATTTTCCTGCTATTTACAATTTTCAAGGCTCAGGCCCAAACAAACACAACCTGGCAAACCAAAGCAATCGAAACGTATCATGTAACAGTTGCTTTCACCAAAACCACCAACATCATCTTCCCTTATGCTATCGTTAGCGTCGATATAGGAAGCAGGGATGTACTGGCGCAAAAAGCGAAAGGTGTAGAAAACATTTTGCAGATAAAGGCTGCAAAGGACAGTTTTCCACAAACAAATATCAGCATCATTACGGCTGACGGCAAGCTCACGTCATTTCTCGTTGATTATGACAACCAACCGTCAGTGCTAAACCTGGCTCTCACAGGCGTAGGCAGGCAAAATACTATCTCCATTCCTTCAGAAAACATTAACCAGGAACAAATGGAGCATTTTGCTAAGATGGCTGCGGAGTCAAAAGCGAAGGCAAGAGGTATAAAAGATAAAACTTTCGGCATTCGCTTTAAGCTGAATGGAATCTTTATCCATGAGGACATAATGTTGCTTCGCTTCAATATTTCCAATCAAACCAATATCAACTATGATATTGATCAATTGAGGCTTTATATCCGTGACCAGAAGAAATCCAAAAGGACAGCAACACAGGAAATTGAAATATTACCTGTACTTGTGCAGGATAATACCAGCAAGGTTGCAGGTCAGTCGGATAATACAATTGTGTTTGTTGTACCAAAGTTCACCATTCCTGATAAAAAATATCTCGCTGTGCAATTAATGGAGAAAAATGGCGGTCGGCATCTGGAGCTTCATGTGAAGAACAAGAAGATTATAAAGGCATTGCCGATTGATTAGCATTCGGCAATGAAGCCAATCATTTCATTCCCATTAAATCTCAATCAGCATCTATTTCCTTTAAAAATTGAACTATGAAAATCAGGAAAGACGATTATCAGGAAGTCCTTGAATACCTAACAAATAAACGTTGGGAAGGTGAAGAATTTGTAGCGTTTCTCAATGATGGCTTACCTGCCAGTAAAGAAGAACTATACACATTCTCTACGGAATATGATGCCAGGGAGTTCTGCTATGAAATGTCAACCGACATAGACTTTTACAACTTCTTGTCAATACGGTCGGCGTACAGGACAATGCAGGAAGCTGCGGAAGATAGTAAGCTAATGATTGAAAGGGATGGCATCATTGACGTTTCTCTGATGGTTGCTGTTCGATATGAAAGATTAGAAAGAGAACAATTAAATAACAATCAAAATTCAAAAGTCATGAATCAGAAAAATTTTGAATACCTGCGTGACCAAGTAAAGTACACGGGGTTTGGTGAAGGGTTGGAAAATGACCTGAAGCAAAAAATTCAGGAAGGGAACCCGGAATTTAAGTTGGCCTACGAAAACAAGTACGGCAACGATACAGTAAACGCAACATTGAATTTCAGCCAATCCAAGCAAAGCGATATGTACTTCTTTAATTCCTACCAGGTGAATGTACAGAAGGAAAACACTGCTGAAACAATGGATCAAACCTTCTACATCAATAAAGGCAACAACATTACCCTGAAAGAAGCCTATAACCTGATGGAAGGCAGGTCGGTCAACAAAGATCTCACCAACAAGGAAGGACAAGTGTACAATGCCTGGGTGCAGATGGACTTTAAACAAAGTGACGATAACGGGAACTTCAAGTTGAAGCATTACCATCAAAACTATGGCTATGATCTGGAGGCTGTCTTGTCTAAGCATCCAATCAGAGAATTGAGCAATGAAGAATACAAGGCTAACCTGATGGATTCTCTCAAAAAGGGCAACCTGCAATCTGCAACGTTTCAGATCAACGGTGCAGACCATAAGCAATACGTAGAAGCAAACCCTCAATTCAAGACAATCAACATTTATGATAGCAGTATGCAAAGGGTGGATAACCGGCAATCAAAAAAAGAACAGCAATCTGAAGGGGAAGGCCAGTCAGTTAAACAAGATGGTAAAAAGGAAAAGCAGACACCTGCTGAAGATGATGGCCCTGAGATGCCGAAGACATCTAACAAAAAGAAGAAAAGGCAAAGCATCAGCTAAAAATTGGACAGACCAGCTTACCATAAGTAGCCGTGATGTTGGATGTGTGAAAAGGGAAACTATTTATAACAAAAAAGCAAAGTCAAATGAAAAGTCAAATAATAATGCTGTTAGTATTCATCATCGGTATTTCAGCATGTAAAAAGGATAATAATGCAACAGTAACCGAGGAAGAAAATAAAACTGTGCTGCTACGATCAGGTGCAGGCGCAGTTATGCCAGATAATCCCAACAACGCCTATGACAGCATAGGTTATTGGCATAACGAGATCGTTGCGTATGTGCAGGAATGCAAACAGCCTAACAATGAGCCGGATGTAAAAGCATCAACACAATGTATCCTCCGTTTTTGCAGAGAGAACCAACGGCCTGAACCACCTCCATCGCTGTTTATTACAGTGGAGCAGACGGTACGGCAAAGTAATGAAAGCATTGAAAACCTTATTGCGAATTGTCCTTATGAAGAACCGGTAAAGGCTGCCCTGGATTCGCTGGTGCAATTGATAAAGCGACTTTCAGACAACGAAAGTCCTTATCCGGTCATTAAAGCCACTATTATGGACTATGAGCGCAGGATAATGCAGAATGACATGCTTACTCCTGAGGGACGCGGTATTGCACTTAAAGCCGCATCGGTAGCACGTTACTCCATTTATTATTGGATAGACACGCTCCCTCCTCCGGTTCCAGTGGCAGCTTTTAAGTTTAAGAACATCGTGAAATGGATTGCTGCGGTAACAAGTGATATAGGCGGTGCTATTGTGAGCGGCAATGTGGAGTATGCTGCCGATTGCAGCACCTATGCTTATGATTTGGTGACTTACAGTATGCCTTAATTGTGTACCCTTTAAAAAGTCAGGTTATGAATAACAGCCTTGTGAACAGAGTGGAAGCGGAATTGAATCAATGGCGGTCAAGGGAAGAACGGTTTAGCAAACTATTCTCCTTTAACCTGTCATCGAACAGAGCATTGCTAAAAGAAAAGCTGGATTACTATGAACGTATAGCGGCAAAGTACAAAGGCACGCAGGATCTGGACGAACGGTTTGCGCTTAGGATGTTGCGGCAGGAACGCAGCCGCATGGAGAAGCAGCTTTACCCTAACCTGCTAATAAGGCTGTTGCGACGGTTATTGATAACACCCGTAAAGGAACAAATTGTGATTAGGCAGGATAACAGGAAGACAGAACAAAACAGCCAGGCACTGCACCAACAGGTGCAGCGCACTGGCTTTCCTGACCTTTCGGCAAAAATTAATGAACAGATAAGGCAGGGACAGCAACAGTTTTCCATTCCGGTTTCCTATTACCTCAACGATAAGGAAAGAGTAGATCACCAGCTATCATTTGTAAAAGACCAATCCGGGCAATACCATTTTGAAGGGTATAAAACGGCCTTGTATAATGAAGCAAAACCGGATGAAAAACGCCAGCAATACTTTAGTATGCGTCACGAGCATAATCTCAATACTTCGGAAGCCTATAACCTAATGTCTGGCCGGTGTATTCAGAACGGCGGAACCTGGTTACAGCTCGACCTTAACGATAAGGACCAGCATGGCAACTTTCGTATCAAGCAATTTCATTCCGATTACGGATATGATCTTGATAAGGTACTACAACAGCTTCCTTTGAGGGAGCTAACGAATACAGCCGAAACGGAAAAACTGAAAGAGGCTTTAAAGAATGGCGAAAAGATTTCTGTGAGTTTTATAAAGGATGGCAATGAACAACGCTTTTACATTGAAGCAAATCCACAGTTTAAATCAGTCAATATTTATGACGAGCATTCCAGAAAGATAACCCTACACACGGCATTAGGTAATAAGACAATGGATGCCATGAAGGTAACCCACAAGGTGAATGAACAGCAACAGCAGCAACATTCTAAAAAGAACGGTCTCAAAGTAGGTTAAAAAGATATGGGCAATGGACAGGTTAAGTTACTTATCGGATTTTTTTGAAGCCATAGGAACTGATCCACGCATCAGCATTACCCATATTGGAGTATATGCAGCCCTGTTACAATACCGGATGCAAAAAGGTTTCACTAATCCGATACAGGTATTTAGCCATGAGATTATGAACATTGCGAAATTATCATCGGCTATAACCTACCATAAATGCGTGAAAGAATTAAGCAGTTATGGATACATCAGGTATGAACCTTCATTTAATCGTACAAAAGGCAGCAAGATTTACTTTGCCGAAAGAAGCGATTGAAACTTAGCGTTTAATAATAATCTAAGCCCGTGATGGGCTTTCGTTATCTAAAAGGGAGGTGTGAGATGGAAGATGAAGTGTTGATAAGAATAACTCCTGACAAGGCGATAGAACTATTACAGAAAGATGGCATTTACGTCAATATGGAAGAAGCTCAGATTATACTTGACTTCTTGTACAGCATGGCAAATATCGTCGTGGAGCAGTATGTCAGCAGTAGGCAATCTGATGCCATAACCGCAACAAATGACAATAAATAGCAGCTATGAAAATTGCAGACCTTTATATCAGGGTGAGTACAGATGAACAGGCAGACAAAGGTTATTCTCAACGTGACCAGGAAGAAAGGCTGCGCAGGTATTGCAACATCAATAATATTCAAATACGAAAGGTTATTTTTGAAGATCATTCGGCAAAGACTTTCAAGCGGCCAGCATGGCAAAACCTGTTGGTTGATTTACGGAAGCAAAGAGGTCATTCTGACCTTATTCTTTTTACAAAATGGGATAGGTTTAGCCGTAATGCCGGGGATGCCTACCAAATGATAAGCCTGTTACGCCATCTTGGAGTAGAGCCGCAGGCAGTGGAGCAACCATTGGATTTGTCCATTCCTGAAAACAAAATGATGCTGGCGTTTTACCTCGCAGCACCGGAAGTAGAGAATGACCGCAGGGCGTTAAATGTATTCAATGGGATGCGACGTGCTAAGAAGGAAGGCCGCTGGATGGGCACAGCTCCGATTGGCTATCTGAACAGAATTACAGAAGATGGCAAGAAATACATTGCGCCGAAAGATCAGGATGCTAAAATAATGAAATGGGCTTTTGAGGAAATCTTTCGCAATAAGCTGAATACTGAACAAGTCTGGAAACAAGCACGGGAAAGAGGTTTGAAATGTAGCAAGAATAACTTTTGGGTAGCAATAAGAAATCCTATTTATTGTGGATTGATTTTCGTTCCGCAACATAAGGATGAGCAAAGCCAGCTTGTGCCGGGACAACACGAGCCGATCATAACCACTACATTATTTTTTGATGTGCAGGATGTGTTGGATGGCAGAAAGAGAAAGGCGGTGAGTAAAAAAGTAGTGTCACAGGATGATATTCCTTTACGGGGTTATCTCATTTGTCCAAACTGCGGCAGGTTTCTAACAGGCAGCGGTTCAAAAGGCAGGAAGAAATATTATCATTACTACCATTGCAGTTCTGAATGTGGTGTACGTTACAAAGCAGATGACGCAAACAATTTGATGATAGACGCAATCGGAGATGAAGTGCGCAATGTTCCGCAACTTAAACTGTTCAGGGAGATTATCACAGCCACTTATATGGACGTAAATCGGGTTGAAAAAACGGATCAGAAGCGCATGATGTCACAACTCGATCAGATAAAGCATCGCCTCTCAAAAGCTCGTGAGCTTTTACTACGTGAAGAAATTGAGGGGGAAGACTATCGTACCATTAAGACAGAGGCCAGCGAAAGAATGGCTGATATTGAAGCAAAGCTGAAAGCCTCTAATTCTTTTTCAGACAGTATGGAACTGCTTTGGGATCTTCCGATTTCCAAAGTCTCTCATTTAGGTATTTTATTTCAAAATGGAACTGTCATACAGAAAAGGAAAATTGTAAGTACAATGTTCCCTGATAACCTGATATACGATGGTGTAAAGCTCCATCGCACCAGGGTTAGCGCAGCAATCAGCTTCTTGACCACCCGCAGAAAATGTCCACAGGAAGCTGTTGCAAATAGCAACCAAACTTATCGGGCTGAAAGTGTTCATCTTAACCGCAAACATGCCGTAACTGCATTGCGAAACAGAATGTAGTTTTCCTATTTAGCGTCAGGCAACTTTGCTACAATCTTCCCATGTAACCGCTCGTTGACCAAATAACCGAGAAAAGAAGCAAACGAAGTAATGTCTTGTCCTACACTTGCCTGCTCCAATGCCTGCATATATTCATCCCTTCTTTCAACTGGTATTATTGTCCACGGGTAACCTCCCGAAGCCAGCATAGCATTCATCATAAAACGCCCGATCCGTCCATTACCGTCCATATATGGATGGATAAAAACGAAGATAAAGTGTCCTAACACTGCTCTCACCGATGGTTCCGTTTCTTCCTCCAGTAACTCAAAAAGTACAGGCATAGCATCTCTCATTGCATCTACATTCAAAGGAACATGCTTGGAATTGCCAATGTACACTTGGTGGTTTCGATACCCTGCAAGGTCTGCGGCTTTTAAAAGTCCTGCGGCTATACTTGGGTCAAACAGTTGCCTGTACCATTTTGAATGATCCTTGTCAACCTGCTTTCCTGCATTTGCGCCTTTCAATATAGCTGTGATGGTGTCCTTCACCTGCAGGAAGGCTTGGTAGTAACCTCTGGCTGCCATTGCATCCCTTTGTTTCCGATCTTCTTCGTTCTCCTTGCTGTTCCACTCGCCGCTGCTTACTCTTTCGATCAGTTCCGGGGTTACACGATACCGCTCGATTGAAAGCGAATGGTATGCGTCCGTAACGTAAATGTCGTCAACATCCTTTAAGTAGGCTTGCGGATCATCCGGTAAGCCGGGTGCTTTTGGAAAGCTGGCAATAACAATCTCACGCATCTGCTCCCACATGAGCCTGATACGGTTGGCGTAGGGAGAACGTTCACGGGAGGACAGACTAAGGGTTAGTTTGGTTTCAAAAGGATCTTCTTCCCGTATATCATAATCAGCTTGTTTAAGGGTGTCAACAATTTGATCAGCTATCTTGTCTCTGTTTATATTTCTGAAAGCACCTGCTAACCTACCTGCAAAGGTTGTATGCCCATTCTCCAGTAGAATAGGCAATACTTCCGAAGCATCTCTTATCAATGCAAGGGCTGTACGGGCATCAATGGCATTTCTTGTATAAATACTTGGAGAGCTATAAACCAATGCAGCCGGCAGATTATACATTCTAATCCCATTTGCTATGATGGTTTGATCCGCAGGCGGGACATTTGCCTTTAAATTGAACAAAGAAGTATTATGCGGCAAGGGTGTAGGATTATTATTGCCCTGTGGCGACCGTAACATTAGCTGTTGCGGTACGGCACTGTTTCCTGCATGGATAAGAAGGGATTGGTCTGGTGATAAGCACCATTCTTCTCCAAATTTGTAGTTCAGGAATTTGGCAACAAATTCCCAATAAGAGCTGTACCAGGAAGTTGTTTCTCCTGCTTTTTCCGCAGGGTCAGTAGGTATATACCATCCCTTAGTAACTTCCCTGATAAAGCCGTTTTTAAGTAGTATCTCTCTGTATTTCCGATTGGGTATTTCATCGGTATGAATACCAACAACCCCATTATCCTGCAATTCTTTCAGAAACTTCAGGGATTCTACTAACCGTTCGCGTGGTGTTGCCATATCTTATTTTTATTGAAAGGATGTGCCTCCTATTAAACCGTGTCGCTTTCTGTCTATTAAACAAAGATGTGACAAATTTAGTAAATTTTGCAGTGATAATTCTATTAAATGTTGTTCAATATGATTTTTCTTTGTATCTTTACATTGTACCACACTTAATTTTTATAGTATGAAAATAGCAGACCTTTATGTACGGGTAAGTACGGACGAACAGGCCGATAAGGGCTATTCGCAACGTGACCAGGAGGAACGTTTGCGGAAATACTGCGAAATAAACAATATCCGGGTCAGGAAAGTGATACTGGAAGACCACTCTGCAAAGACGTTCAAACGACCAGCTTGGACTGGATTATTAGGCGACCTGCGTAAGCACAAAGGACATACTGACCTTATTCTGTTTACAAAATGGGATAGGTTCAGCCGTAATGCAGGGGATGCTTACCAGATGATCAGCACCCTTCGGCGTTTGGGTGTCGAGCCGCAGGCAGTTGAACAACCGCTTGACCTATCTATTCCAGAAAATAAAATGATGCTGGCGTTCTACCTCGCAGCACCTGAAGTAGAGAATGACCGTAGGGCATTAAATGTGTTTCATGGTATGCGCCGTGCTAAAAAAGAAGGGCGCTGGATGGGAACCGCACCTATTGGATATGCGAATAAGGTTACTGAGAATGGCAAGAAATATATTGCTCCGAAGGATATTCAGGGAGACATAATGAAATGGGCGTTTGAGGAACTTTCCCATAGTCAGCTTAACACGGAACAGGTATGGAAAAAAGCGAAAGAAAAAGGCTTGAAATGCAGTAAGAATAACTTTTGGGTTGCCATAAGAAATCCGATCTACTGCGGATTAATTTTTATACCAAAGTACAAGGAAGAAGAAAGCATGTTGGTAAAAGGACAGCATGAACCGTTAATTTCTGAAACTCTATATTATGACGTTCAGGATGTATTGGATGGACGCAAGCGGATTTTAGGAACTAAGGTTACGGCAGACGATAATATTCCATTGAGAGGCTTCTTAATCTGTCCAAAATGCGGAAGGATGCTTACCGGCAGCGCATCAAAGGGAAGAACGCAATACTACCACTATTATCATTGCAGTTCAGCTTGCGGAGTTCGTTACAAGGCAAAAGAGGCAAATGACAAAATGGTTGAGGAAATCAGGAAATATGTATTGCCTCTTTCAAGACTTGAAACATGCAAAGACGTAATCACATCTACGTACAAATCAAAAGAGCGTGGTGAAAGAGATGAACAGAAAGATTTAAAGCTGCAATTGCAGGAAGTAAATAGCCGGATTGTAAAAGCAAGAGAATTGCTTTTGTGTGGCGATATAGAAGGCGATGATTATCGTACAATCAAATCTGAATGTGAGGAGAAGATCAATCGTCTGGAAGCAAAATTGAAAGCTGCTGTGAGTTTTCAAACTACGGTACAACCTCTGTGGGATAAGGCATTTAACAATATCGCTCAGCTTTATACTTTGTACAAAGAAGGCTCAGTAGAACTTAAAAGAAAGGTTGTTGGTTCGATATTCCCTGAAAATATCGTATTCGACGGTTGCCAACATCGAACCAAAAGATTGAACGAAATCATCAACATTATATCCTTGATAGATAGGGAATTAAAGCCCAAAAAAAATGGGACAAGTCGTTTGAATTTTGACTTGTCCCATATGGTGATCCCGTTGGGACTCGAACCCAAGACCCATACATTAAAAGTGTATTGCTCTACCAACTGAGCTACGGAATCTTTCCTGCTATAATACAACTTCCAGTTTGCTACAGGTTGGCAAGTTGGAAGTGAAATAAAAACCTGCGGCATGCGCAGGTTTTTATTTCCTTTTGTGACCCCCCTGGGGCTACGTAATGTGTATGTAAGTTATTTATAATCAATTTATTAAGAATTTTTTTAAAACTTTGGGGTACATATAGGGGTACAGCCAAAGCGGAGGCAAAAGTAATAGCCTTTTTGTTATTTTCCAAATTGCTACAATTTATACTAAGCACTAACGAAGTTTGTACCTGGGTCATCATTAAGTATTAAGTACTAACATTAGCCCTTTACTGTGGAAAGATTCTAGCCTTATGATAGGGTCAAGCGAAAAGTGTTTGCGTAACCGGGTTAAATAAACGTCCATGCTGCGTCCAGCAAAAAAATCATTGATCCCCCACACATGCGTTAATACAAACTCCCTTGTTAGCTTTTTGTTAGCATGTTCGCAAAGAAAACGTAATAAGTCTGCTTCCTTGGGGGGAAGTTGGATACTAAGAGAAGAGGCCGTATGAAATATTCGTAACTCACTGTAGTCAAAAGTAAGCTCCCCCATATTATAAGTTAATTTCCTGTCACTTTGCAGCAGTCTGCTTCTTTTTAAGAATACTTCTATCCTCATCAATAATTCTACCAGGTTAAAGGGCTTAATCATGTAATCATCGCCGCCAATTTCAAACCCGTAAATTCTGTCTTGTTCCTGGTAACGGGCGGATGAGAAAATAATAGGTATGTTTTCATTGTGGCTACGTATCTTCTGTGTTAGCTGGAATCCATCCATTTTAGGCATTACAATATCTAAAATGCAAAGGTCAAAAGTGTGATCTTGATACGTTTCCCATCCTTCTTGCCCATTCAGGCAATGTATTACCTCATGGTCTGCCCTTTCCAAATGTCGTTTTACTACTCTAGCGAAAAACTCATCATCCTCTACTAATAGGATAGCTGCTTTCATATTTAGGGGTGGTTGGTTCCTTCATGGAGGGCTTATTGTGTTAATTCTGTATTCTACTGATTATCTCTAGGAGCTTAACAACCTCATTATGATGAATAGAGGAGCTAATCAATAGGCCACAGGAAAAGCCGGTAACAAAAACGATGATACAGAAGATAATAAGCAAATACCAGTCATGCTTTTTTCCCTCATCCATTGTTGCAAGGCTTTAGTAATAAAAGATGATGCGCCTATTACGCTTGTTAAAAAGAAATATAAGGAGAGTAAACCGGGGCTTTAGGATAGACATAAAAAAGGCGCGGTACTCAACTTGCCGCCAGGAGCCAGTAGGAAGGCTATGCGCAGACAAGAAGAGCCCACGCCAAAACGTGAGCCCCTTCCTTTTTGTCTAAGCGCATTGGAAATTTCCTACTTTTCCTGGCTAGATTCAAAAGAAGCAGCTTCTAAATATTGTCAGAAGTGCAAATATATAATTATAATTAACAAAGCATTAATAGCTATTCAGTTATAGCTATACTACCTTGTTGAATATTTTTTACTAAGATAAGAAAAAATATTAAATACCCATGCTATAACATGGGTATTTAATGCATGGATATTAATAACAGGTAACATAGAAGTACGGCGAGGGGTAATTTTAAGAATGGCACGGCGGATATTAAAGAAAAAAGCAGAACGGAAAAAACCATATCCAGTAACGGAGGAAAAATTAAATCTGGCCCTGGGGCTTCTTGCTGAAAGATTGAAATCAGTACGGGATGCGCAAGGCTTCACGTCCTATGAGCATTTTGCCAATGATCTAGAAATTTCTCGGTCACAATATGGGAAGTATGAAGCTGGAGACACGGACATACGTTTTTTGTCCTTGGTAAAAATCATCTTAGGAATGGGGCTTCCATTATCAGATTTTTTTAAGAAAGGGTTTGAAGCTCTTACTGTTGATGAGTCTAATGCCCAAAAGGGTAATTAACTTTTTCATATTAATGAAAGTAACTTCTTCGTGGATGCCCAATAATTAGCAACTTCAACCCAGAGCCTGGTATATTGATCAACATAAGTTTTAACTTTTTCTGTTAAAAATTCGTGGTCTATATTAGTTCCAATATCCTCAGAAATCGTCCAAAAATAATCTAATAAGACAACAGGTACAGGATCAGCTTTGATGAAAAATGGTATAAAGCATAACTCTCCATTTACATTAATTATTTGTAGAAATAGCTCGCCCGCTAAATGTGGCTGGCCTAAAAATAAGATGCAAACTATCTCCCCTTCATTATAAATTGCCATGATTGCATATTATACTTAATTCAAAACTTGATTGTTAATTACCAGTTAACCAATGAAAAAAGCATCCCTTTGGATCACTAATAAATTGGCGGTGTAGATTCCTTTACGGTACAATTAAAACTCGCGGTGAGTTTAATATCGCTTTCCTACGAAGCATTTTCTTTCTATTCCTTTACTGTACAATAAAAACGTGAAGCATCCACCTGCCCGCTCGACTCTCGCTAGTTTCTATTCCTTCAGGGCTTAATTAAAGTAAGCAAAAGTACTATTCTATTTCCTTTTGCACATTGCATTAATAAAATCCTTTTCGCTCACTCCCTCCGCTGCTTTTAACTGTACCATAATCTTTAGATATCGCTTTGTTGGTTTACCTTTATAAAACATCCTAAAGTGCCTGCTGTACAATTCCTCATATAATTTATCAACGCGGAAAGCTGGGCCGTATACCTTTTCTAAATCCCGGTACTTTTTAGACTGTATTTGTTTTTCGTAGTAACCATTTATAGCTGATCGGTGGAGAAAGTAATCATCATATTGGTACAGCTTCCGACAAAGTTTATTTGTAAATGGGCAAAGGAAATACCAAACATAACCCTTACCTAAATTGCTGGCAGCCTTTATAAGGAGAACATTGTACTTAATAGCCTTTTCCTTGTTAACAGTGTACGATAGGGTCAAATAGGCTTCGTTATCATTAATCACTACAATTAAACCTATACAGCCATTGGGGTTACCATTACGGCTCCAAGTTAAAGTGCCAGTTTTCCAGGTGTTAGGCTCCAGGTACTTCCATTTACGAAGATCAGTAATAGAAATACTCTTTCTTTCTTCAAATGTCGTTGGATATTTACCTATTCGTGCCATGTTATTATTTTCAAACCGAAATTATTAGGGAATGTTCCTTTTATCTTCACTTCAATGTTAGTATTTGTTAAGGTGTGGGTAGTAATAGCCCCCTAAAAGGTGTCACATTATGACACATAATTGCTAAGGAATTTTGGTATCCGCCATATACACCAGGCAATCGCTACCGTTTATTTGCCCCTTTCGGAACAATTTATTAAAAGTGTGCTCAATCATCCTTAAAAGACCGTTGTTTATGGTCAATAGATGACCCGCAGCATTAAATAATATATCACCATTGCCCTTATTTTGCCCTATTTTAAGGGAAAAAGAGGTTATTATACAGTTTTCAAAACGTGCTCCCAGGTGTGTAATACAAACTAGGTTGGTAACGGTATATACTTGGTCATTCAGGTATAATAAGTAATCAGGTTCAGGCTCTACATTGCTGCTCTTTGTAGTATCCTGAAATAACCTGAAATCAAAACGGGTTAAATAATCCCGGAGGTCAAGCCCTTTTAGTCTTTCTTCATTGTTAGCAGCTCTTTCCAATAAGTCCGATACTGTAAATGTAGTTATGTGTGTAAGCTCTTTTACTTTCTTGTTCCATAAGTCATACGCTTTACCATCTTTTGATATGTCAGGGAATAGATAAACCTGTCTGCCCTTTAGAGCCTGGCATCTTTCCGCCGTTAAATAGGATAAACTACCTATGGCAAGCCAGGTAAAAGCAGGCAAATATACACTGGCGACTATAGCCGTGGCCGGAGCTTCCACAATGGCTACCGGTTTAGCCTGGTTACTTTTTAAAAGGTGTTCGCCAAATAGGCAGCTAACATAATTACCTTGTTCCTGGTATTCTATTAGCCAACCTGGTACCGGCAGATTCTCCTTTTCCTGTTTGCACTTAAATATAGTATGTACCCACGAAGTGCAGCTTTTCTGTTCCCCATCGGTATTAATACGTTTGGCAGTATGCCCGACGTCATCAAATAGCTTTACCTGACCGGCCCGGATATTACCATTAATATCAATAAACCAAAACACGGTAGCTCCATACCACCGGCTATTTGATGTACCTAAATGATAGGTAGCAATCAATTCCTTTGTTTTATCAGTACCAAATAAGCGGAGGAGATATAATACAAATTTGTTTTGCTCATATGCTTTCCTGCTTTGCCTTAAAAGGTTAAAAGGTATGTAGGTTGGGGATGTTTTAACCTTCGGTTTTATCAACCGATTATTATAAGTAGGGAATATCCATTTTGGGACGTTCTTTAACTGTGCTATTGTGCCAACATCAGGCTTTAGGATGTACCCGCAGTTTACTTCCCTATCACAGCGTCCAAACTGATCCGGTAAGTACTGTTTAGTTTTATTGTCAACAAACCTAACAAACCGTTTCTTACCACAACCGGGACAAAGATGCTTTCTATTTCCTACCTCCAAAGAATATCTATACTCCACCATAAAAAATACTTTTTGTTTGGGCCTACATTTGCTACACCTCCTACACCAGGTCATTTATTAATTGGTGTAGGAGGTGTAGCAAGTGCAGCTTATAAAACATCTTTTATTTTTTCAATAAACAGAGCCATACCGTAGTTTTTGCGTTCTATCACAAAATTGTGATTGCGTAGCCGTTCACTAAATGTCTTTATAGAACAGGCCCGGTAACCACTATCAATGCAGTAAATCCGGTATTCGCTGAATAGGTCTTTAAGTGGTCTGCTTTCATAAGAAGAACTTTGATAGCCCTCATCTTCCAGGAACATTTGTACGCTATCGGATTGCTTTTTATACTGTTCTACCTGCAACCTGGCTGCTTCGCAAGGAGAAAATTTCTTTTGTTTTAATAGTCGGTGTAGTCCTTCCAATACCCAATTAAACACCCCTGATAGCTCCGTTGCAATGATCTTTTTTGATAGCTCTTTGTCTTGTTCTCCTTCCGGAATGGTAATATCAAAGGGAACAATCATAAAGCGCCGAAAGAAAGCGTTTGACTGTTCTACATCCCTGGGCAATTCGTTACAATTAAATATTAGCTTGGCATAATGAGTAAGGGTAAAAGGCTCACCATAGGGTAACCGGGCCTCTACTGGTTCTCCTGATACTAATTGTTTGAAAATGGCGGCTTCCAGGTGCCCGTTTATTTCACTGGCATAGTTTACCAGCATATTAGCCAGTTTGGCCCGGAAATAGCCGGTTTCATTGGTAAGGCTCTGTAAGGAATAACTACTAACATTCTCTTTCCCTAATAGTGCATTCACAATTTCAAAAAACACTGATTTTCCATTGGCCCCACTGCCAAATAGTAGCAGTGTTTTTTCCAGCTTTAAAGCCCCATGTGGTATAAATACATATCCCAGGTATTCAGCTAGTATATACTGGCGTTGTTTGTCGGGGAGTACCTTATTAAGATATGCTTCAAACAAAGGAGCCCTGGCATTACTATTATATTCAAAAGGTAGTTGGTAGGTAATAAAATCCTCTCTGGAAAACCCCCTTAATTTGGTTCCTTTGGGTGTGATTTCAAAGGTGCCATTTTGCAGATTCACTAAAACCATATCGGTGGGCCTGTGCGGGGTAGGCAGATTGGCGGCTGCCAAAAACTGCTTATGTAAATGATCCTTAAACTGATAAAACCGGCTTTTATATTTATCCAGGCCCATTTTTTCGCTGGCCATACCTAAAAAGGTTTTTAGTTCCTCTACATCAAGCAGACACCAGTAAGCCCCATTATACAGGTAAACAAAATCATGATTCCGGCAAATACCCCACCGATTGTCAATTGCCAGTCTTAATATTTCTTCAATGGTGATAATTAAATAATGGGGATGCTTTAATTTACGTTTGTCAAGCTGGGCTTGTACATCTTTGATTTGTGCCCTTATTGCAGGATCATCTTTAAATTGTCCATTAGGCCCAATTAATTGCTTTTCCAGCTTTTCCAGTTCATCGCGTTTACGTTCTATATCAGGAAAAGCCAGCAATTGAAAATCTACCTTTTGTACCTTTTCCAGTAGTTCGCTTAATACTTCACTATGTTGCAACGGAGCCCCTGTTTTTAACAATTCAGATGCATGGGATAAGATGGACGCGGGTGTTATTGCCGAATTATTGCCGATCTCAGCAAATAAAAACTGGTCTTGTTCGGTGAAATCGGGGGTAATATTATGCTCTTTCATCCTTTATCCCCTTTTTGCCTTAATAGACTTTATTTCATTTAATGCCTGTTCAAGTTCTGCGCGTTTATATCGTACACGTGTACCAATACGATAGCCGACAATTTTACCAGTTTTGGTAAAGTCTGAAAGGGTGGGAAGTGAAATGCCGAGGAAAACGGCTGCTTCCTTACGGGTTATTAATTCTGTCAGATTGGGTTGGGTAATACTATCTAATCTCTTAGATAGTTCCATCCTTACAGAATCACAAATAACTGCCTTTAACTGCTCTAACGGGATGGGTGATAAAATTAAATTTTCCATTGTATCGATTTGATACAAAGTTGCCTCTGCTTTATTCCTTTTACTGTCGGGGAACTCTCGGTTACTCTCGGTTTTTATCTTTTCAACTCACTTCTATGGGGTATTCTTTGGAAACGATCTATAACGGTGGGATCACTGATTGGGAAACGGTCTTTGTGCAAAAGCTTTCCCAGGCTTTCTTTGGTTGGGTTGTGCCCTGTAAAATTGAACATGTTTAATAATTGTTCTGCCGTGCGTTCACCAAATGGTGTGGGCTGCTGTAAATACCCTTTTTCTATCAATAGGTCAACTACAAGTGCAAGATGGGCCGGAGTTCCGCACCAGGTTAGTTTGTAAGTATAATGGGAATCTTCCTCATGCGTCCTATTATTATCTAATTCTAAATTGCTTAAACGCTCAATATTCTCATTAACTACTTTTATCTTCTCTATAACACCAAGGTTAGTTAGTTCATCATGAAAATGACTACTATCTATTAAATCAAAACCATCGAAATCAATATGTTTGCATTTTATCCAATATGTTGCCCATTTTTCAAAATGTTTTACTATAAAGTAGAACATATTCTCTCTTGAATGTGATTTTAGCTTATGTGTGTATCCTGATTCTTCCCTTTGTAAAAGGTTGCTTTTCAAGTCATTTAATTCATCATATAATAGGTTTAGCTGCCTATCTAAAATGGCAGGTTCTAATAATAATTTGTTCTCTATTTCTATCTCATGGGAATACCTATAGCTTTCAATTGCACTTTTGATATAAAATTCAAGTGCCTTGCATATTTCATCACAGTAAGGCTTGGATGCGTAAAAGACTTTATTGCCTTTGTGGATATTCAAATAGTAGCAAAATTCATCACTAAAGGGAATGTATGGTGATTTATCAAATTGAGCTTTTGTTATTAGCTGTTTTTCATTTAATAAAAGGTTAATAGTCTTACTGTCCATCTCGCGTAGATTAAATAGGTAATTGTCATATAACAGTGATAGTTAACTCTAACCTAAATAATTACTACGCAACCTATCGGCAGTATCAGACCACCTTCAATTCTTGCCTTTTATCCCAATGCATTTTTAATAGCTTAGCATGTTCATCAGGGGTCAGTTTAATATATCGTAAAAATGATTTATCTGTTTTGTGTCCAGTAATTGCCATGATTGTAATTACTGGGGTGCTTGCCAGGTATTCATTTGTAGCAAATGATCTTCGGGCCGTATGGGTACTAATAAGTGACCATTTAGGGTATGTCTGGATGATTTTATTACCTCCTTTAGTATAGGTAATAGTTATTAATGTTGTAAAGGCGGAAACTAATTTGCCTATCTCCTTTAGGTACTCATTCATCTTTTGATTACTGATAACCTTTGGTAAAGCATAATTGTATTTTTTACGAATCCTTTCTACTACCGGATGTACTGGGATTACAACTTTACTACCTGTCTTGGTTTGTCTTATTTCTATAAAACCATCTTTTATATGTTCAGGGCTTAATATTGAGTAATCCGAAAAGCGTAAACCAGTAAAGCAACCAATCAGGAATAAATCCCTTGTACGGTCTAACCTCGGATTTTGTGACAAGTCTAACTGCTCTATTAACTTTAATTCCTGTTCATTTAGATAAATACTATCACTTTCCTCCTTTGGTTTAAAGAAGTAAGCACTTTCAAAATCAGTACAAACATTAATCCCCCTGCTTTTAGCCTCCCCCAATATTGTTATGATCCGCTTAATATGGTCACCAATCGTATTAATACTTAGCTTTATTTTTGTCGTCAGATAACCTATGTAATCCCCATGAAACCTAATATCTATTGTATCAAAGTCAATTTTTCGGCCATAGGATTTTTGAAACTCTTTTAAATGATTTAAGGTAGTTATATAGCCTTTATTGGTATTGGGTGATATTTTTTGTTTGGTGGCAGGGCTTATGCGCTCTCCTTTTTCTGACCGGGTATTAAAATCCTCATAATAAGAAAAGAAGGTTATCTCTTTAGGCGTTTCCTTTCTCCCTAAGGCTACATCTAACAAATCTTTAAATATCGCAGGGGAGGGGATAGTGCTATTGTCATTCAGGTATTTACGGTAAGTTGTTTTTATTATCTGCTCTATGCTGTCCAGGCGGGCGTTAAATTCTGAATATTCGGGAAAATCTTTAGGCGCCTTAATAGCTCTATGTGTTTTTTTACTCCAATAACTGGGATGTATGTTTTCGGGGAGGTAATATTTTAAAGTAGCGGCTTCGTATGTGATCCGTGCAAATATGCTGGTAGGGGCACCTGCATCGGGCCTTTTGAGATAAAGTTTAATTTCCATTGATCAGGATTAAAAGGTTAACAAATTGTTTTACGGTGTACCCCAATATTGCTTGGGGTACACGTTGGGGTACACGAAAAGTTAATTTCTCTTTTTCTCTCTTTATCGCTCTTTCTTCTGAAAGGCACGTCCAGTAAAGAAAAACGCCCAACCTTAGTAATACTAAGATTGGGCGAATTAAGTTTTTAGTGACCCCCCTGGGGCTCGAACCCAGGACCTACTGATTAAGAGTCAGTAGCTCTAACCAACTGAGCTAGGGAGTCATGCTTTCAAAAGCAGAGCGCAAATTTAATTGATCTCCCGAATATTTCGTGCACTTTATTTAATTAAATTTGAAAATAGGGGGGAATGTGGAAAAATAGAGATGTGGATAACTATCCCCAATAAATCAATCAGTTAGCTAACACTTTAAAAATATTATATGGAAACAGCGTACATAGTAGCCGGATATCGGACAGCGGTAGGCAAAGCCAAACGGGGTGGTTTACGTTTTTACAGACCGGATGATCTGGCGGTAGATGTAATTACGGGATTGCTGAAATCAGTACCACAACTGGATCCCAGCAGGGTGGATGATCTGATTGTAGGTAATGCGGTGCCGGAGGCTGAGCAGGGATTACAGATAGGACGAATGATCTCTGTACGTGCATTGGGCATTAGTGTGCCTGGAGTAACGGTTAACCGCTACTGTGCTTCGGGGCTGGAAACCATTGCTATTGCAACTGCCAAGATACAGAATGGGATGGCGGATTGTATCATAGCTGGTGGAACTGAAAGCATGAGTCTGGTACCTACGGCAGGTTGGAAAACAGTACCCAACTATACTGTGGCCAGTACTACGCCGGATTATTACCTGGGAATGGGGCTCACCGCGGAAGCAGTGGCAAGGGAATATAAGGTGAGCCGGGAAGAGCAGGACGAATTTTCGTTTAAATCTCACCAAAAGGCGATGCATGCCATTAAGAACGGATATTTTAAACAGGGGATATTACCGATAGAAGTGACAGATGTATATGTAGATGAGAAGGGTAAAAAGCAGCAGCGTAAATATGTGGTGGATACTGATGAAGGGCCCCGTGCAGATACATCCATGGCTGCATTGGCTAAGCTGAAACCGGTATTTGCCGCTGATGGAAGCGTAACTGCCGGGAATTCTTCCCAGACATCTGATGGTGCGGCATTTGTAATAGTGATGAGCGAAAAGATGATGAACGAGTTGGGATTAAAGCCAATAGGCCGTTTAGTGGCCTGTGCTTCTGCAGGGGTACATCCACGTATCATGGGTATTGGTCCTGTTGCAGCAGTGCCAAAGGTGCTGAAGCAGGCTGGTAAAACGTTGCAGGATATTGATCTGATAGAGCTGAATGAAGCATTTGCTTCCCAATCAGTGGCAGTTATCCGCGAGTTGGGCATCAACCCCGATATTGTGAATATCAATGGTGGTGCAATAGCATTAGGCCATCCTTTAGGCTGCACTGGCGCGAAATTGACAGTGCAAATACTGGGAGATATGAAACGCCTGCAGAAGAAATATGGTATAGTTACTGCCTGTGTGGGCGGAGGCCAGGGGATCGCAGGAATCATTGAAAATATTACCTAAAATCAGGTGTTTAATGATATAACCGGCTTATAATCATTTGATTATAAGCCGGTTTTTATTTTGTGGCACAGGAATGTGCACCCGGACACCTCTTTTGTATAAAATATTCCCGATAAATTAAACTTTTCATTAATTTGGCACTGGCAAACCTGTACCGGTTTAATACCTGTGTAGACAACCTATGAGTATCAGCTTTTTCGTTTCCCCTGAATAGTGACTGTGCCATAACGAAGAAGAAAGCAACATATCAGCAACTTGTTTATTGGATTTACCTATATAACCATATCGATTTTATGGATCGCAGACAATTCCTAACCTTAACTCCTGCACGCAATAAGCGTACAACAGTGAGCTATGCCCGTACCGCTTCCGGAATTACTCCCTATAATGGGGAATGGGATACCGCACAGGTGGTTCATTTGCTTAAGCGTACCATGTTTGGGGCTACAGGGGCAGATATTGCTCATTTCAGGGCTATGAATATGGAGCAGGCGATAGATGCACTGCTCACTCCGCAAGGAGCACCGCTTCCACCGGTAAATAATTACGGAGCTGATAGTACAGGGGTGGCGCCTGGCGCTACCTGGGTAAGAGCGCTCAAAGGGGATGAAATGCTGGAAGATAAAAGGATTGCATCGTATAAAGCCTGGTGGGTAGGCATGATGCTGAACCAGCAGCGCAGCATACATGAAAAAATGATCCTCTTTTGGCACAACCATTTTGTTACCGAAACAGGTATGGTGAAAGATAGCCGCTATATTTACCAGTATAATGCTACTTTAAGAGCAAATGCGCTGGGTGATTTTAAAGCCCTTACTAAAGCAGTAACACTGGACCCCTGTATGCTGGTATATCTGAACGGGAATCTGAATACGAAAGAGGCCCCGGACGAAAACTATGGCCGCGAATTACACGAGCTGTTTACCGTTGGAAAAGGACCGGATTCCCATTATACGGAAGGGGATGTGCAGGCTACCGCAAGAGTGCTTACCGGCTACCGTATTGATCCGGTAAATATTACCAGTTATCTGGAAACTACCAAGCATGATAATACCAACAAGGTATTCTCTTCCTTTTATGATAATAAAGTAGTGATAGGACAAACAGCACAGGCAGGAGCCAAGGAGCTGGATGAGTTGTTGAAGATAATTTTTGCGCAACCGGAAACTGCCAAGTTCATTTGCCGTAAGCTATACCGTTTCTTTGTTTATTATGATATTGACAGCGCTACAGAAGAAACGATCATTACGCCACTGGCAGAAGTTTTCCGTAACAGCGGTTATGATATCAAACTTACACTGAAAACACTTTTTCAAAGCGAACATTTCTTCGATCCGCTTAATATGGCTTGTTTGATTAAGAGCCCGGTGGACTTTTGTGTTGGGATGTGCCGTGAGTTTGGGGTACAGTTTCCTACAGATGTTACCAGTATGTATAGTGCCTGGAGCCGTATACACGACCGGGCAGCCAATATGTTGCAGAACCTGGGAGATCCACCACTGGTAGCTGGCTGGGATGCGTACTACCAGGCACCTTCTTTCCATGAATTATGGATTAATACTGACACCCTGCCCAAGCGCAACCAGCTGAGTGATATGCTGGTAAGCGATATGGGATTTGGAGGTCTCTATATAGATCCACTTGCTTTTGCCAGCTCATTGTCTGATCCGGGCAACCCGGTGACACTGATCACGGATTCCCTGAATATCCTGTATCGTATGGGCGTTTCAGACACCGTTAAAGCGGCCTTTAAAAACTCCATATTACTCACCGGGCAAGATCCCAACAGCGACCATTACTGGACCACAGCCTGGAATCAGTATAAGGCAAACCCCAACGACATGGCTGCCAAAAGTAATGTACACCTGCGTTTACAGGCGCTGTATAAATATATTATGAACCTGTCTGAATATCAATTGGCCTGATGGCAGAAAAACCTTGTTATGGTACCGGGTATGAAAAGAGGTAGCGGCGTCCGGCCATGATAAATAAAAAATTAACGGATGAAAAGAAGAGACTTTCTCAGATATACTGCTCCTGCTGCTATATTGCCAGCTTTTATTAATGGCTTTTCTATTAAAGCATTTGGACAATCTCCATTACTGGATGCGCTGAATGCTGCTACAGATAATGATCATGTACTGGTGATGATTCAGCTTACCGGCGGTAATGATGGGCTGAACATGGTAATCCCATTGGATGTATATGGTAAATATCAGGCAGCGCGTTCCAATATTGCCATTGCAGAAGGGAAGGTGTTGCGCCTCGCAAATTATAACAAGGCAGGCCTGCATCCGGCGATGAAAGGTGTACAGCAATTGTATGATGAGGGAAAGGTGTCCGTGATCCAAAGTGTGGGATATCCATCTCCCAATTATTCCCATTTCAGGGCTACCGATATCTGGGTAACAGGTTCGGATGCCAACCAGGTGCTAAACAGCGGATGGGCTGGCCGTTACCTGGACAAGGAATTTGCCAATTATCCGGTTGGTTTTCCGAATACAGATATGCCCGACCCATTGGCAATACAGATAGGTTCTATCGTATCTCCGGCTTTCCAGGGGCCGCTCATGAATATGGGGATGGCTATAACAAGTGCTACCAGCTTTTACGATCTGCTGAATGACAGACTGGACCCGGTACCCAATACCAAAGCTGGTACCGAATTAAAATACATACGTCTGATTGCGCAACAAACAGACGATTTTGCTTCCAGTATTAAAAATGCGGCGAATAAAGTAACTAAGCAAGGAGACTATCCTGCTAATAATTATCTGGCGGATCAATTAAAAATAGTAGCCCGGTTGATTGCAGGTGGTCTTAAAACACGCCTGTACATGGTAAGTATGGGAGGCTTTGATACCCATGCCAGCCAAACAAATACAGGAGATACGTCTACCGGAACGCACGCCAATTTGCTTGGCAATTTATCTGCAGCCATCAAAGCGTTTATGGATGATCTTACTACCCTTAAAGCTTCTAAACGCGTGGTAGGGATGACGTTTTCGGAGTTTGGCCGCCGTATAAAATCTAATGGGAGTGTGGGGACAGACCATGGTGCGGCAGCTCCTATGATCGTTTTTGGAGATTATGTATTGCAGGGCGTTTTAGGGAATTCCCCAGCTATGCCGGATGCAGCTTCTGTAAACGATAATATTCCTATGCAGTACGATTTCCGTTCTGTATATGCCTCTATACTGGAGCAGTGGTTTTGTGTAAAGCCGGAAGACCTGTCTACTATCCTGTTGAATGACTATCAGCGCCTGCCCATTGTAAGTGGTATTGCCTGCGGGCTGATCACCGGTGTGCCCGACCCGGTACAAAATGCGGGAATCAATCTTATCACTAATAATCCCAATCCCTTTACCACAAAAACATCCATTGTATACAAGACGAGCGGCGGACATACCATGATACAGATCTTTGATACAATGGGCCGCCTGGTGAGTGTGCCGGTTAATATGGTGCAAACACCGGGGCAATACACTATTACTTTTGATGGGGAATACCTGGCTAATGGCATCTACTATGCCCGTTTCCAAAACGGTGCAGTACAACAGGTAAGGACAATGCTAAAAGTTAGATAAGTACACAGCAGGTAATACGTTTTAGCTTGATTTACTTGTGTTTAAATGGAAATTAATATCATTTTTTCTGTTATGGATAGGTCATAGTTATTCTTGCGCAACATTGTTGCAATTAATTACTACCTTTGCTCCGGATTAAATAGTCCTTAAATCTAAGTGCTGTAGCACATGCTATCAATAGACCACTGTATCTTTAATACAGGTTTTGTCAGGTGAATATTGGATAAGTAAAACTACCGGCATCAGCAGCTGAAAGTGAAAAAGCAACGATTACATAAGATACTGGCATACTTTCTCTTGAGCATTTTTGTGTTTCACACAGCTCCGAGGGAATTTATACACCAGTTTGCAGGCCATGATGATACGATGGACGTGCATGCTTTGCCTGGTACTGTCAGCTTTTCTGTTCCCCATACGCACTGTGATTTTCTGCAAATAGAGGTGGCGCCTTTCGAGCCTGCCAGCTATTTTTATACCGCTCCAATACAACAGGTGGCATGGATATTTGCCCAGCCGTTTATGCCTGTCGTGAAACACATACCTTACCGCGACCTGTCTCCAAGGGCGCCTCCAGCATACCTGATCTGAATTTCTTCGCTGTACAATCATCATTGTACCTGTTATGATTTATTGGCTGCCAGTTATCCTGTAACCGCAATGCAGTAAAGGCATTACTACAGGTAAAACTTGTGCAGGCAGCTGTTATTATTGATTATTTTATTTTTCTTATATGCATTATGTACGCATAATTGTCAGTGGATTATTAGGGATGCTGCTGTTGCTACAGTTGCCGGTACTGGCGAAAGGAGGCCCTGAGGAAGGGGGCTATGATAATTCCTTAAAGGGTAAAGTACTGGACAAATCATCACATACTCCTTTGGTAGGAGCTACAGTTTATTTACCGGATTTACGGGTTGGGGTAGTCGCTGATGCAGCGGGAGCGTTTTTTATCAAAAACTTGCCTAAAGGAAAATATGCGGTGGAGATACATTACATAGGGTATGCCGGATATACAGAAGTGGTAAATATCAATGGTGCTACTACGGCCAACTTTGAATTATCGGAAACACTGATTGAGAAAAACGAGGTAGTGGTGACCGGTGTAAACCTGGCTACTTCCGTTAAGAAAAATCCTACTCCCATTAGTGTTATTCGTAAAGAATATCTGGATGATAATATTGCTACCAATATCATAGATGCCATTTCCAAGGTGCCAGGGGTAAGCCAGCTATCTACCGGACCGGCTATTTCCAAGCCTTTTATCCGGGGATTAGGGTACAACCGGGTAGTAGTAGTAAGTGATGAGGTACGCCAGGAAGGCCAACAGTGGGGTGATGAGCATGGCATTGAAGTGGATGATTATAATGTGAACAAAATCGAGATCCTGAAGGGACCAGCTTCTCTTATATACGGATCAGATGCGCTGGCAGGTGTTATTAATATTATGCCTCCTCCACCATTGCCACTTGGCAAGGTGAAAGGAAATGTAGCAGCTAATTATCTTAGTAATAACGGGATGATAGCTTATCATGCTGATATTGCCGGTAATCAGAATGGATTTAGCTGGAGTGCCTTTGGTACACAAAAATGGGCACATGATTATAAGAATAAGTATGATGGCCCGGTATTTAACTCCCGTTTTAATAATACCAATTATGGTGCTACCATCGGTATTAACAAAGAATGGGGATATTCCCGTCTGAGTTTTACTTCCTTTAATCAAAACCTGGGCCTGGTAGAAGGGGAACGCGACAGTGATGGCCGGTTTCTGAAACCGGTAAATGATAATGGCACCGCAGATGAAACAGTTGCTACAGATAGCGATTTTAAGTCGTATACTATGAGTGTACCTAAACAGAAGATCGTACATCAAAAGCTAGTATGGGATAATAATCTGTATCTGCATAATGGTGGAAGATTGGGAGTTACCCTGGGCTATCAGCAAAATGAACGTAAGGAGTTTGGTAATGTATTATTGCCGGATGAGCCGGAACTTTATCTGCAACTGCGCACATTTAATTACAGCCTGAAATATTATTTACCGGAAATGCATGGCTGGCAAACGACAGTAGGGGTAAATGGTATGCAGCAGCAAAACAAAAACCTGGGAGAAGAATTCCTGATTCCGGCGTATAACTTATTTGATGTGGGAGGATTTGCTATTACCCGTAAGTCATTTAATAAGCTTACCCTGAGTGGTGGTCTGCGTTTTGATAACCGTTCTTTGCATACAAAATCTCTTTACCTGGATGAGGATGGCAAACCGGTGAATGCACCTAAGGATAATGGTACTACCCGCTTTATGGCGATAGACCGTAACTTCTCAAATGTATCCGGTAGTGTAGGCCTCAGCTATGAAGCCAGTGAAAGAGTGACCTTGAAACTGAATGCCGCCCGTGGATTCCGTGCCCCTAACATTTCAGAACTGGCGGCTAACGGTGTGCATGAAGGAACTATTAAATATGAATATGGTAACCGGGATCTGAAGCCGGAAGTAAGTACACAAATTGATGGGGGAGTTGAATTTAATACGCAGCATGTGTCTATGACAGCCAACCTGTTTTACAATCATATCAATAATTTTATTTTCTCACGCAAGCTGGTTAATAGCGCAGGCGCAGATTCCATTCCTGCTGAAAATAATGAAGAACAATATGCAGCGTTTAAATATCAGCAATCAGATGCTAATTTATACGGAGGGGAATTTATGCTGGACATTCACCCGCATCCTATTGACTGGCTGCATTTTGAAAATACGCTTTCTTATGTAAGAGGGGTAGCTGCTAATGGAACGGACTCTACCAGGTACCTGCCTAATATTCCTGCTGGCCGCTGGGTATCTGAGCTGAAAGGAAAGTTTAAGAAAGCAGGGTATTTGCAGAACATTTATGCCGGAGTACAAATGGATATGACCTTCCGGCAAAACAATGTGTTTACGGCGTATGAAACGGAAACGCCTACCAGTGGGTATACTTTATTGAATGCCGGTGTAGGTGCTGACATTGTGAATAAACATAGTAAAACATTATTCTCCCTGCATTTTGCTGTAAATAATTTTACCGATGTAGCCTATCAGAATCATCTCAGTCGTTTAAAATATGGTCCCGTAAACGAGGCGACCGGCAGAACCGGGGTGTTTAATACAGGACGTAATTTCAGCATAAAACTGGCAGTGCCACTTGAATTCAAATAGTTCATAGGTATTTTCTTATTTACTTCCAGGGTGTTTCAGTTTTGAGACACCCTATTTTTATTCTCATACCTGATGAGGAGGGAGGGCTGTCTGGCACTATACTTAGTGTAAGATTAACAATATCCTATTATGACAACCGGAGCGGCATCTTTTACGTATGTAAAGTAGTTCATGCCCCAGGCGTAAAATGTAAAAATAATGTTAAAGCGCTTGCAAACTAGATAAGTTGTTTGTATTTTAATTTAATATAAAAGAAATAATTAAAATAATTTATAACTTTGCTCTCGCTAAAGTAAAGAATGCTAATGTGCGATTACACGGTGGACACCAACCATTTGAGCGTGTAATACCTATTACCTTCGTTTAATTATTCTAGTTATATCATGCAGTGAACATTTTCCCTCAACGTCTATTTCTTCTGTAGTTTAGTGCCCATAAAAATATTCAAGATTTATCTGACAAATGGTTCAGATTTTGGTTGAAAAAAATAGGGGCTGTATTTACAGCCCCTGATTTTTATATTATTTTTTTAAAAGATAATTATTGTTAGTGTTCATGCTGAGATGCTTTATCCGCGGGTAGATTGGCGGTATCTTCATCATAGTACACAAAGAAATACAGGTAAAGTGTTCTGGAAAAGCGCATGAGCCATGGCTGAAAGATGATTAATATAGCGCAGTTTACTGCCAGCCAGATAAAGACGCTGTTATCCCTCCAGCTGATGCCGAAAAATAACCAGTACCATACCAGGTTAAATACAGACAATGCTACAGACAACGCATAACTAACATATCCTGTACCAAACCAAAAGCCCGTTTCCAATTCAAATTTCTGATCACATACCGGGCATTTCTCATGCATGTTGAATATCCTGGAAAAACGCCAGTGAAAAGGATTTTTATCACGATACATATCACCCTTCCTGCACCGGGGGCACTTCATGGTTAACATGCTGAGAAAATAATTAGGATGTTTATGCTTCATGATGCTAGATAAAATTATGCCCGCAAAGTTACGTTTTTTAACTGGCAGTTTTAAGTAACAGGTGCTCATTTCATGTCAATAGCTATTTAGTGGCCATTGTCAGTTATACGCTTACTTCCTGTTTTCTTTCTCCTATCTGCTGACGCCACATCGCATAATAAAGCCCTTTTTCTGCTACCAATTCGTTGTGGGAGCCGGTTTCAATGATTTGTCCTTTTTCCAGTACATATATGCGGTCCGCATGCATAATGGTAGACAAACGATGTGCAATCATTACCGTAATGTGCTCCCGGCTGGAAGTAACTGCCCGGACTGTTTTGGTAATTTCTTCCTCCGTGAGTGAGTCCAGGGCTGAGGTAGCTTCATCAAATACCAGCAACCGGGGCCTGCGCAACAAGGCCCGGGCAATGGATAAACGTTGTTTTTCGCCCCCAGATATTTTTATACCGCCTTCTCCTATCACCGTATCAATACCATTCTCTGCGCGTGCCAGCAAGGAGTAACAAGCTGCCTTGTTCAGCACATCCATGATTTCTTCATCCGTAGCACCGGGATTCACAAACAGCAGGTTTTCCTTGATACTGCCGGAAAAAAGCTGGGTATCCTGGGTTACAAAACCCACCTGGTGGCGCAATTCCTCAATATCAATTTCCTGTGCGTCGGTACCATTGTATAGTATTTTTCCCTCATTAGGTTTGTATAATCCTACCAATAGCTTTACCAGCGTGGTTTTTCCAGAGCCGGATGGGCCTATGAAGGCAATGGTTTCACCGGTTTTAACTTCAAAACTGATTTGATCCAGGGCTTTATTGTTGGCCGTAAGATGTTTGAAGCCCACTTGCTGAAAGGCCAGGTGTTGCAGGCGATTCACCTTTACAGGGTGAGCCGGCATTACTTCTACGGGAGTGTTTAAAATACTCTGGAAGTTCAGCAGCGATACCTGTGCCTCGCGGTAAGACAGAATAATATTGCCCAATTCCTGCAAAGGTCCAAAGATGAAAAAGGAATATAACTGAAGGGTAAATAGCTGCCCCACACTCACCTTATCCTTATAAATGAAATACAGCAGTAAAAACAGGATACTTTGCCGTAACAGGTTTACAAAGGTTCCTTGTACAAAGCTGATACTCCGGATGCTGCGTACTTTTTTGAGTTCCAGCAACAATATTTTTATAGTAGTGGAGTTCAGGCGCCTTATTTCCTGATTGGTAAGCCCAAGGCTTTTTACCAGTTCTATGTTACGTAATGATTCTGTAGTAGCCCCTGCCAGCATCGTGGTTTCCTTCACGATCGTTTTCTGGATTGTTTTTATTTTTTTACTCAGTACATTCATCAGGATACCCAGCAGAATAGTGCCTCCAAAATAAACAGGCACCAATGTCCAATCCACCCGGAATGCGTAAATCATCACAAATACTACCCCTACCAGGGCAACAAAGAGCACATTGATAAAGGAGGTAATAAACTTTTCACAATCGATCCTTACTTTTTGAAGAATAGCGAGGGTTTCTCCGCTCCGCTGATCTTCAAACTGCTGATAAGGCAAACGCAGGGAATGTTTTAATCCATCGGTATACACCTGTGCGCCAAACTTCTGAATGATCACATTCACGAAATAATCCTGGAAAGCCTTGGCAATACGGGATACCATAGCTACTCCAATAGCTGCCAGCAACAAGAGGATAACGCCATTTACATATTCGCTCTGGGAGCGGAGTACGCCTGTTTCTCCTGCTTTTACCACGTCGGTTGTTTTAGGATGGGAGGCATACTGGTCAATGATTTTACCAAATATGTAAGGATCCAGGAGCGAAAATACCTGGTTTATAGTGGCCAGCAACAGTGCCAGCGCAATCAGCCATTTATAGTTTTTTAAATACCGGAGTAATAGTTTCATCTGTAAATTAATTGTCTTTTGTTAGTCGTACGATGTCTGCCTTCCACTTCAGGGTGGGATACTTGCTTTTTTATGTTGATCGGTGCATTCCCGGAGTTCAAATGCCTTGTTTTCCGGTTATGAATACAGTTCTTTGCCAGCTGGCAGGGGTTTTACTGTCAGGTGTGCTTTTTACCAGGTTAAATACCTGGCGCAAAGTTAAGGTAAAACACCTAATTGCGTGTTGTAACATCATTAGGATAAAGTACTGGTAATTTTGCGCAAAATACGTTAACTTAATAGTAAGTTATTAACCAGTTAAAGAAACATCCCGGAAGCAGCTATTCCAACGTATTCCGGGGATAAAATAAGCTATACCAGCAAGGTTTAGTACAATAGGAGATCTTACTCCTGCAGCATAAGGCACTATTACTCCGGCATTCCACGGCTCCCATTTAAAAGACAAAACTTTTACAGATGAAAGCGTATGATGAAAAACACATCAAAAACATTGTATTGTTAGGCGCAGCCAAGAGTGGAAAAACTACCCTGTGTGAAACCATGTTATTTGAAGCGGGTATTACTCATAAGCGCGGTACAGTGGAAGAGAAAAACACCTTGTCAGATTACCATGAGGTAGAGCATGAGCGGGGTAATTCTGTATATGCCACCTGCCTGCATACGGAATGGCGGGACTATAAGATCAATATCATTGATACCCCTGGCCTGGAAGACTTCATTGGCGAGGTGATTGCTGCTATCCGGGTATGTGATACCGCCTTATTGCTCCTGCATGCCCAATATGGGGTAGAAGTAGGCACAGAGCTGATCTGGGATTATGTGGATACTTATAAGAAGCCTACTATGCTGGCAGTCAATCACCTGGACGCAGAGCAGGCCAATTTTAATAAAGCTGTAGAGGATGCCCGCCGTATTCTCGGATCTGCGGTTACTGTTATGCAATACCCTGTTAATCAGGGTATTGGTTTTAATGGGATTATTGACCTGCTGAAAATGACTTATTATAAGTTCCCGGAAGCAGGCGGAAAGCCGGAAAAACTGCCTATTCCGGAAAGTGAAAAGGAAAGGGCTGAGCAGTTGCACAATGAGCTGGTAGAGAAGGCGGCAGAGAACGATGAACAGTTGATGGAATTATACTTTGAAAAAGGTAACCTGGACGAAGATGAATTACGGAAGGGGCTGAAGATAGGTATGTTGAAACATGACGTATTTCCTGTATTCTGCCTGTCTGCTGTGAATAACATGGGCAGCGGGCGACTAATGGGTTTTATTGATAATGTAGCACCCTCTGCCATTGAAATGCCACCGGAACGTACCGAGGATGGGAGGGAGGTGCCCTGCGATCCTGCAGGGCCGGCATGTTTATTTGTATTTAAAACGCTGCTTGAAACGCATATCGGGCGGCTTTCTTTTTTTAAAGTACTTTCCGGTGAAGTAAGGCAGGGCGCAGAGCTGATCAATGAAAAAGGGAATACTACGGAACGGCTGGGACAATTGTTCATTGCGGATGGCCGGAACAGGAATCCTATAGACAGATTACGTTCCGGCGATATTGGCTGTACCCTGAAACTAAAGAATACATTTACCAACCATACCTTATGTGATAAGAATTTTAAGGGGCAGATAGCCCCTATAAAGTACCCGCCTCCTAAAGTAAGGGTAGCTATTGAAACCAAGAGTAAAAGTGATGATGAGAAACTGGGCGAAGTACTGAGCGAAATCCACATGGAAGACCCTACACTGGAAATTGAATACAACCGGGAGCTGAAACAGATCATCCTGCATGGACAGGGGGATTTACACCTGCTGGTTACCAAATGGAGACTGGAAAACATTTATAAGATGGAGGTTGACTATCTGACGGCAAAGATTCCTTATCGGGAAACTATCCAAAAACCGGCGATGTCGTCTTACCGGCATAAAAAGCAGTCGGGTGGGGCAGGACAGTTTGGAGAAGTGTTCATGAAAATAGAGCCTTATTTTGAAGGGATGCCTCCCTTTAAGGAATTTACGGTAAGGGATACAGAAGAAATTGCATTGGATTGGGGGGGCAAGCTGGTTTTTAATAACTGTATTGTAGGAGGGGCTATCGATAGCCGTTTTTTGCCTTCTATTCTTAAAGGGGTGATGGAGCGCATGCAGGAGGGACCGCTAACGGGGTCGTATGTACGTGACGTGCGTGTGAGTGTATACGATGGTAAAATGCATCCGGTAGACAGCAACGATATCTCTTTCAAGATAGCGGGCATGATGGCGTTCCGGGAGGCTTTTCATCAGGCAGCGCCTCAGCTGCTGGAGCCGGTATTTGATCTGGAAGCCACAGCACCGGATGTTATGATGGGAGATATTATGAGTGAGTTGCAGAGCCGCCGTAGTGTTATCACCGGCATGGACTCCCTGAATGGGTATCAGGTAATAAAAGCCCGTACACCACAGGTGGAGTTGGATAAATTAATAGCTGCCCTGCGCAATGTAACGCAGGGAAAAGCTAAAATAAAAGCTGTATTTGCAGAGTATGCACCCGTGCCACCAGAGCTGCAGCGTAAGCTCAGCGAAGATTACAAGAAAACAGAAGAAAGTGTCTAAACTCTCTTTAAATACCTATTGCCAGCAAGTATACTTAACATAGGCGGTCTATCAGCCACCCCATTTCTCTTTATCCAGGCTGCGGAATTGTATAGCTTCTGCCAGATGAGGTGTTTGTATCTGTTCACTGCCTTCCAGGTCTGCTATGGTACGGCTCACTTTCAGGATACGGCTATAGGCTCTTGCTGAAAGCTTCATAAAATCCATTGCTTTTTTTAACAGCGTTGCTCCTTCCTGATCTGGTGTACATATGGTTCTGAGCAGATGACTGTTCATCTGTGCATTGCAGTAAATGCCAGCATGGTCAGCAAAGCGGGCTGTTTGTATTTCACGTGCTTTAATGACTCTCTCCCGGATAGATTCGCTTTTCTCTGTTTCTTCCGTACTGGATAATGCAGAAAAGGGAGTAGGGGTAACTTCTACGTGCAGGTCTATACGATCCAGTAATGGCCCCGAGACCCTGTTTAAATATTTCTGTACTGCGCCAGGCGGACAGGTGCAATCTTTCTCTGAGTGATTGTAAAATCCGCACTGACATGGATTCATAGCTGCAAGTAATAAAAAATTTGAAGGGTAGTCAATTATGGCTTTTGCCCGGGATATTGTGACCAGTCTTTCTTCTATTGGTTGCCGCATTACTTCCAGCACTTTGCGGCGGAACTCCGGAAGTTCATCTAGGAATAATACGCCATTGTGCGCCAGGGAAATTTCGCCGGGCTGTGGAATGCTGCCACCTCCTACCAGCGCAGTATCGCTGACGGTATGATGTGGAGAGCGGAAGGGACGCCTGGCGATAAGGGAAGTATGAGCCGGCAGCTTACCTGCAACGGAATGTATTTTAGTGGTTTCCAATGCTTCGTTCAGGCTTAGTGGTGGGAGTATAGTAGGGAATCTTTTGGCAAGCATGGTTTTGCCTGCACCTGGCGGACCTATCAGGATTACATTATGCCCTCCGGCAGCGGCTATTTCCAGTGCACGTTTAATATTATACTGCCCTTTTACATCAGCGAAGTCAACATCAAAATCGGCCTGAGCGGCTAAGAATTCCTGCCGGGTATCTACTATTACCGGTTGTAAGGATTGGGGCTGTTCAAAAAAATGGATTACTTCCCGCATATGGGATACGCCATATACTTCCAGTTCATTTACCATAGCGGCTTCCCTGGCGTTTTGTTTAGGTAGTATCAGTCCTTTAAAACCATCTTTGCGTGCCTGTATGGCAATAGGAAGTGCTCCTTTAATGGGTTGCAGCGTACCATCCAGGGAAAGCTCACCCATTATAATGTAATCAGCGAGCTTGTCGGCAGGCATTTGTTTAGAAGCAGCAATAATGCCTAATGCTATGGGCAGATCATAAGCGGAGCCGGCCTTTTTAATATCTGCGGGCGCCATATTTACGACCGTTCGTAACCGCGGCATCTTACAGCCGAGGTCAATAATAGCAGACTCTATTCGCCGCTGACTTTCTTTTACGGCATTATCGGGAAGGCCTACAATATAGAATTTGGTTCCTTTGGGGGCTACATTTACCTCTAAGGTAATGGTGATGGCTGCCACGCCTTGCACGGCGCTGCCATAGGTTTTAACAATCATAATGGATGCAATTGGTTGATTTATACCAAGATAACGAAAAATCCTGATGCAGCCAATCCGCAGTGTCCCTGTTCATGAAAATGAATGCCTGTTTACCGGAAGGTCACAGGTCTGATGGTTATTTAATTTCCTGCAACAGATCGAGCACCTTTTCCCGTTTTAAAATGAGGTACCCTATTTTTTCTTTTGCAATACCATCTTTCAGCTGATAGGTAAATTGCAGGTCATCATCAATCACTTGAGATTCGAAATATTTAAAGAGGATTTTGGACTCCTTTTGCAGTTCATCTGCTATCTCATATAAATGGGTAGAGAGGATAAATAAACAATTGGTACTGCGTAAAAGGCCGCGAATAACAGCCAGAGAACAGTTCCTGGCATCTTCCACATTGGTGCCTTTAAACATTTCATCTATCAGTACCAGCCAGTTTTTGCCATTGTTGATCTGAATGATGGTGTTTTTAATACGCTGTACTTCACTGAAAAAATAACTTTCTCCCTTAAAAATATTATCCTGTACCTGTATGTTGCTGAATATACCATGGAAGAAGCTCAGCTGCATTTGTTGTGCAGGTACGCCCATGCCTATATGAGCCAGGAAAACAGCCACTCCAATGGCTTTAATGAAGGTAGTTTTGCCCGCCATATTGGCGCCGGTAAGAAACAGGAAATGAGATTGCTGATCCAGTGTAATATCATATGCTACCGGTTGCGGAATAATCAGGTGATACAACTGTTGTGCAGCAATAAATGGTTGTGGTTTATTTTCAAAAGTGGGGAACTTTAAATTATAATGTTTGATGGCTTTGGCCATAGCATAATAAGCATCCAGTTTTTTATACAGGTCCAGCAGTTCCCATACCAGCTTCTTATGTTTTTTACGGATATGATGATCGTAACGCAGAATTTCCCGGTTGGAAATTTTGCCGCTATCATCCGCCTCCAGGATTTCACTAAAGTCGCGCAGGTGTAACAGGTGAGCTGCACGATCCAGCAGGTATTTCAGTTCTTTGGGCGTTTTATCTGAATTAAAAGTTTCAACAAAGGCGCGGAATCCTTTCACCAGGTTGACCAGTTGTGCAAAGGAAAATTTTATAAAGCCATTATCCGGTGCATACATCGTCTTATACAGCAGGGTACTGATCGTCAATGATAAGCCTTCTGTACTGGAAACCGGTTCTATCTGGGCCTCCATATAGTTTTCCACTACTACAATGGTGCCGTTGGAAATAATAGAGGGCCATTTATCTTCCTGTTCCAGGATGTATTGCAATGCCCGCTGGCGGTTTTCTATTGCGGTGATATCCTGCAACGGGGTGCTGAACAGCTTGCGTAAATAATCCCTTCCACCTGTGGTAGTTGTAAAATCCAGCCGGTGAAACAGCGAAAATTCTTCATCCCGGTTAAAAATTGACAGGTCATAGTAGGAGGTTTTGTCCAGTTGCATGCAGGATATTTTTAGTGAATATACGTTTTGCTATAAAAAAATACTATTGGATAGATGCAGGGATGAGAAAATTCCATAAAGAAAATGGACCACAGGATATCATTATATTCTGTGGTCCATTGTATAAAATAATAAAACGATGATAATATGAGGGGCCGACTATATTATAGCCTGCAACTATCTGGCAAACAGTAGTCTTTGACCTTTAACACTTTCGTTAAACTGTCCATTTTCGTAGGCCAGGTGTCCATTAACAAAAGTATGGGTAATGGCCGCCGGGAAAGTATGTTCTTCAAACGGACTCCAGTTGCATTTATAATAAATGTTTTCTTTGGTAACGGTAGTAGCCTGTTGCAGATCCACTATTACACAATCTGCAAAATACCCTTCCCGGAGATAGCCTCTTTCTTTTATCTGGAAACAGATAGCGGGAGCATGGCACATTTTTTCCACTACCTTTTCAATAGTAATGTTGTTTTTGTTCACATATTCCAGCATCAGCAGCAGGCTATGTTGCACCAGGGGCACACCGGAGGGGGCCTGTAAATAAGGCTGCGCTTTTTCTTCCCAGGTATGGGGAGCATGATCCGTAGCAATAATATCCAGGCGATCATCCAGCAAAGCCTGCCATAGCGCATGTTTATGATGGGGCGCTTTAATGGCAGGGTTACATTTGATCAGGTTGCCATAGCGTGCATAGTCATCGGCAGTGAAATGCAGGTGGTGCACGCATACTTCTGCTGTAATACGTTTTTCTGCCAGGGGCAGCATATTGCTGAACAGCTGCAATTCATTCTCGGTAGAGATATGCAGGATATGTAAGCGGGAATTATATTTTTTAGCAAACTGGATAGCTACCAGAGAGGATTCGAAGCAGCCTTCTTCATTGCGGATCAGCGGATGATCAGCAGCGGTGAGTTGATCGCCTTTTTCCTGGATGAATTTTTCCATGTTGCGGCGGATGATATTTTCATCTTCGCAATGGGTAGCAATCAGCAGTTCTGTTTCTGTGAATATTTTTTCCAGGGTGAGGTAGTTATCCACCAGCATATTGCCGGTAGAAGATCCCATGAATATTTTGACCCCGCAAACGGTTTCTTTTTTATCGTTGGTTTTCAGCACTTCTTCCACATTATCATTGGCTACTCCCATAAAGAAGGAATAGTTAGCCAGAGAATGTGCTGCACCGATCTGGTATTTTGCTTCCAGTAGTTCCTGGGTAAGGGCAGCAGGTTTGGTATTAGGCATTTCCATAAAGCTGGTTACACCACCAGCTACCGCAGCGCGGGCCTCCGTATAGATAGTAGCTTTGTTGGTAAGTCCTGGTTCCCGGAAATGCACCTGGTCATCAATTGCACCCGGCAGTAAGTGTTTGCCTTCTCCGTTTATCTCGGTGAAATTACCGGTAGCTTCAATCTGCGGGGCTATTTTTTCAATCCGGTTACCTTTAATCCATACGTCTTGTACCGTAGTGCTGCCTTCATTTACGACAGCAATATTCCTGATCAGATAGTTTTGCATGCCGCAAAGATAGCAAAGTTTGTAATTGGCCGTTTGTGTGCAGGATTGATCTGATTTAGCCCAGGCTAAATCAGGAGAAAAACTGCCTGTGAACTTAGCCTTCCAGATGAATAGAAAATACGATCATGCGGGAATGCATCTGATCAATCACGTTGGAATAGCGCAGGTGTTTATCCTTTACATGTACGTTGCCCAGGCCGTTACTGATCTTGATTTCGGGAGAGAAGATAAAGCTGGGGAAATAGAACTCAAAACCGGCTCCTACTTCATAGCCATAATCTGTTTTACTGATCTTTACGAGGTCTTCTGCCCGCCGGGCCCTTGCATTGGAGGCCAGGTCATAATCAAATTTTAATCCTGCGATGGTGTATACGCGCATATTGCCGATACGGTCTGATTTAAATTTGATTTGCAGGGGAAAGCTCAGTAAAATGGATTCGATCTTTTTATCGGTGTCCTGTGGTTTGGGATAGGTTTCCCGGTAATACAGGTTTTTAGAGGCAAAGATGAGCTGTGGATTAAACCGGAGATCAAACCGGCTATTCAATCTGGCATTCGCCAGGAGGCCCAGATTAAAGCCCATGGTTTTGAGGGGTTCCGCCACCATAATGGAGTCATCGGCCAGAAAGGCAGTGGAATGATACATTTTAAAATAGGACTGATTGGCAGCCAGTGTAATACCAAAGTAATAGGGTTTGGCATCATGTTCTTCCATATTCAGATAAGTTTGCGCCATAGCCGGCACTGATTGCCACAACAGGAGGCAGATCAGCGGGTAGCGCAATAAATGGAGCATATGCCGAATGTTAGTTTTTTGCATGTAACTGCCTGGAACCCAGTATTGGTTAAAATATTACACATTACTTCCCCTTGTGGAAAAGCCTTCACAGACTCCGGCAGATAACTGTATGCCGCTTTGCTTTTGGCCACCCATTTTCCCAGAAGGGGTGTAATATAACGAAAATACAAGTTATATAATTGTTTAATGGGAAAAACTGTTGGATTAGAAAACTCCAGGATCACGAGTTTAGCACCGGGTTTTAATACCCGCCTCATTTCTGCCAGTCCCTTTTCCAGGTTTTCGAAGTTACGTACTCCAAAAGCCACAGTTATGGCATCAAACGTTTGATCGGGAAAACTTATTGTTTCGCTATCGCCCAGCTGTAAGGTTATTTTGTCTGTCAGCCCTTGTTTGGCAATCTTTTGGCGGCCTACTTCCAGCATGCCTTCAGAAATATCTATACCGATGATTTTTTCAGGTTGCAGTCTTTTATTGGCCATAATAGCAAAGTCGCCGGTGCCGGTAGCTATGTCCAGCATCAGTTTTGGGCGATGCTGCTTCAGGTATCCCAGTGCTTTTTTACGCCAGATCACGTCTATTCCCAGCGACATGAAGTGGTTAAGAAAGTCATAACGGAAAGCAATATCATCAAACATGGAGGCTATCTGCTCCTTCTTGCTTAATTTTGACTCCGCAAAGGGAACTATCTTCTGAGCATTTACATTTTCTGACATAGCCCGCAAAGTTAATTACTTAATAGGGAATTACCGATGAGAAATTAGCATGCAGCAGCGGAAAGTTACTTAAACAACAGGTATTATTTCCGTGGAGTAAAGGCCGTGGGAGGAGGGAAAAAAGTAAAATTATGATTATCAAGTCAGCAGAATATCTTATCAGCAGCCCGGAATGGGAAAAATGCCCTGTACCTAATATGCCGGAATTTGCTTTTATAGGCCGGTCCAATGTGGGGAAATCCTCCCTGATCAATGTGTTGGCCAATAATGAAAAACTGGCGAAGACTTCCGGTACACCGGGTAAAACCCAGCTGATCAACCATTTTGTTATTAATAAGGCCTGGTACCTGGTGGATTTACCAGGATATGGATTTGCCAAAGTGAGTCATTCCCAGCGGAAAAAATGGGAGCAGATGATTGAAAACTATTTGCGCAAACGTGAAAATCTGATGCATGTGTTTGTGTTGATAGACAGCAGGCATACGCCACAAAAGCTGGACCTGGACTTTATCAGCCAGCTGGGACAATGGAATATTCCCTTTAGCCTGGTATTTACCAAAGCAGATAAAAACTCGCAGGCAGAAACCAGCCGTAATGTAAAGGCATTCCTGAATAAAATGCGCGAGACATGGCAATTCCTGCCCGCAAGTTTTATTACCTCCACGGTAAAGAAAACCGGACGTGATGCAATACTTGAATTTATTGATGAAATGAATGCCCAGTTCAGGGCTATTGCATAAGTACCTGCATATAGGGGCTTATGGGATAACAGGCCACCTGCTATTCTTTTGCAAAAGTAGTATATGCTGTTATTTAAGAAAGATGTAGGTGGGGCCGTCATTGATGCCACTTCCTAAGAACAACGTATCATCGCGGAGCAATCCTGGCTGAAACTCCAGCGGTATGTCTTTTAATGTGATGGCAACCACTTCCTTATTGCCCGGTTGTTGGGTACGCTTTTCTGTGCTGTAAGTACCACTGGCAATCTCTGCATCTTTTTTAAATAATTTGTAGCTAGAAGACTGAAGGGAAATCCTATAGGTTTTATCAAGGTGGATAGCAGGATTGGCTATCATGCCACCGGTTGTTCCTACCTGCTGCCAGGTACCCTCCGGGTTTGCCTCTTTTTTGGGCGCATTTTTGTCTTTTTTGCAGCTTACTGTTGTTAAAGCAGTAGCTACCAGGAATAAGGAAAGCATGTTTTTCATGTAACGAGGTTTTAATGTGCTTGTTAAGCGTAATAGCCTGTTGAAATGTTACATGAAAACATTAGCAAGAGCAGCAGATGGGAAAAGTTAGGGGGAAGAAATCACCTGATGTGAGGGGACCACATCAATAACAAGGGGTTAATCTGATAAAAGGGCCTGTTTTAGTTGACCATTTTATTGGCACAACTACTGCTGGCAAAGGCTTCCGGTTTAGCTTTGAATGCAAAGCCCATACCCAGAATGTATCCCATTGCTTCCCGCAGTGCCAGGTTGCTTTTGAACTGAGGATTGGTATTAATGTCTGCATGTACCTCCATGTCTACATCATATTCTGTAAACAGGTCGCACAGTTCATACGCAATCTCAATACTCTTGGCTACCTCCACGAGCATACGTTCTTTAATGGAATAGCAGTCCCTGGTTTTTTCGTTGTGGATGAACATGAAGCCGCCGTGGCCTTCCCGGAGGAAAACAATCACTGTAGCAAATTCAGTTTCTAATCCTTTTACCTGGGAATCTGTGCCTATGCACACTTTCAGATGATAGCCCCTGCCGGTTTCCCGGATAATGGCCTGCCGTACCTCGTCTTTAACAGGTACATGAATGGGTTCTCCATTGAATCTTCTCCATTGCATATATATAGTAGTTAAAAGTGAATATGCGATGTGGTGGCGTGATACCAATGCCTGTTTCTGTATACGAATGCCTGTCGCTGAATGAAGCCAGTCTGCCGGGGATGTATTGAATATTAACCGAATATACGAAAAAAACGGTTTGTAATTTACAGGCTATAATTGATTTATACGGATAGCTGGAGTAAAAGCAGTAACCTGGTTGTTATTAGTATTGTCCTGTACTCAATAGTACGAGGGTACAGGCTTCCTGGGTCTGGATGCCTTTAGCTTTTGCCATTTGTGCCAATTCCTCATTTTCCGTACCTGGGTTAAAGATAATGCGCCTGGGATGCAGTTGAAGAATGTAGTCATAGTACTCCCGTTGTAATACCGGGTTCATGTATAAGGTAACGGTGTCTACATTTTCCAGTGCGGGGTGTTCCTTAATAACAGGGATATCCATTATTTGTGCCTCCCGCTTGCCGATGGCCACTACAGGGTGTCCGTGTGCTTTCAGGCGGGTAGCAGCCAGGTAGCTATAACGCTCCGGGTTGGGAGAAGCCCCTAATACTACGGTCAGTTTCTTTTGTTCATTGGAGGTCTGGCTCATCTTTTCCATTATTCATCTAAAATTAATGTATTGGAGCAAATACCTTACCACAAATGATATTGTTTGCGGGGGAGATGTGCCAGGATATCTTTAAAAGCATCTGCCAGGTGCCCATACTCAAAAATAAACCCTGCCTGGGTGATACGGGTAGGTAATACCCAGCGGCTTTTTAGCAGCAACTCGGTTTCTGTACCAATGATGGCCGCACCTGCTGCCAGTAGCGGCGCTGGTGCAGGAATGCCTATCTTATGGCCACTTACTTTCCGGAGTGTTTGCATAAATACTTTGTTGGGAACGGGGTGGGGAGCACTGCAATTGAACGTACCCTCCAGGGTGGGTTGTTCAAATAACCAGGCTATCATCCTACATACATCGGTAACGTGCACCCAGCTAAACATCTGACGGCCATTGCCCTGATGTCCGCCTAATCCAAATTTTACCAGGTTGAGGTAGGGATGCATGACGCCCCCCGGTTGCCATCCCAGTGTAACGGCTATACGTAATACGATCTTGCGGGTAGCCGGTAGCTGGATATCATTGAAGGTCTTTTCCCATAATTTGCATACCTGCACAGAAAAGTCATTTGCTGTTTCGCCTGTAAATTCATCCATAGGGCGGTCTTCCGCATGCCGGTAAATTGTGGCAGAAGCTGCGTTGATCCATACTTTGGGTGGATGAGTAAGGGTACGGATCGCCTCTCCCAGCACTTTGGTGGCATTGGTTCTGCTATCAAAAATCTCCTGTTTGTTCCGGGCGGTATAGCGGCAATTAACGCTTTTGCCGGTGAGGTTAACCAGGAGGTCTGCATTTTCCAATGCCTGTTCCCATCCCTGTAAGGATTTCCCATCCCAGGGTACATAAGTAATGCTACCGGATGCGGGGCGTTTCTGCCGGCTCAGGATCACAATATTATTATCCCTGCCAAAGTATTCAATCAAACTATTGCCAATAAAGCCGGTACCACCTGCGATGACTATTTTTTTATTTTTCATATACTTATCGTATTTATGTTTCTAAACTTTCAGTAATTATTGAAAGATGTAGATAAATTTTTTTATTTAAAGAGTTTTAATAAAGCATTGGAAAACCAGTGTTCTTCGGATTTTATGAAAGCAGTGATGGTCTTGTCTGTTTGGTGGGCAAACTTGTTGATATTCTGAACCGATTCCCGGAATGCTTTTACATGTTTGTCCTTTTGTTCTCCTTCTACTTCCTGCAATTGATTCAGCACTTTTATAATAGGATCGAGCTCCCTTTTTTTCCTTTCACGGGCAATCAGGGTAGACACTTTCCAGATATCTTTTTCGGCGCTGAAGAATTCCCTTCTTTCACCGGGAATAAGCACTTTTTCTACCAATCCCCAGTTGATGAGGTCCCTTACATTCATGTTGGTATTACCTCTGGAAATATTCAGCTCCTCCATAATGTCATCTGCACTCAATGGATCAGGGCTGATCAGCAGCAACGCATGTATCTGAGCCATGGTGCGGTTTATGCCCCATTGTGCTCCCAGGGAGCCCCAGGTTTGAATAAATTGTGCTTTAGCTTCTGCCAGTTTCATATGCATATAGTTTGTTGCAGGTACGTGGTTCTGATGTCAAAAGTATACCAAGTTTTTGAACTTTCAAAATAATTTGAAAGATAAGGATAGTTAGTGCGGGGCAGGAGAGAAGAGCATTAAGCTACGAGCTTCGAGCTTAATGCAGCGGAGAAGCGCCACGAGCCCCGAGCAAAAATGCAGTGAATGGTATTAAGCGGTTAACCATGAGCTACCAGCTAACACCTCTAAACAAAAATGGCCGCCTCAGTATATCGAGACAGCCACTTTTTTTACTGGAGTAACAATTTAATTTAAGTAGGTTTTTAGTTGCCTGATCAGGTCCAGGTTATCGCTGGGCCTTTTCGCATCCCATTCTACTACATTTCCTGCTTTATCCAGGATCAGGTAGCGGGGGATCCCCGTGAACTTAGGGATAACCTTACTTACATCTTTATGAAGTTCATTGCTGGTACGCAGGTTAATTCCTTTCAGCGGCAATTGCTGGATCATTTCCCGCCATTTTTTATCTGCGTTTTCAACATCAATAGAGATATATACCGTTTGTACACCCAGTGTTTTCAGGGTATCATGCAACTTGATGGAGTACTGTAGTTCTGCACGGCAGGGCACACACCAGGTGGCCCAGAGATCTATATAAGTTACCTGGCCTTTCAGTGCAGCAAATACTTCGGATAATGATTGCATGGATTCATATCCGGGTAATAGCTGAATGGCAGGATCTTTTTTCCTGGCAGCTTCCTGGTAAGCTACTACTTTGGTAATATAAGGTTGCAGTTTACTGGTCAGTGCGCTTGCGGGGAAGGCCTTCCTGAATGCCGCGAAATTATCTATCCATTCCGGTTCAAAAAGTTGTTGCCCGATGCCCATTACCATATATTCTGCCCAGGCATATTCCAGCATGGAGCCTTTCAGTGATTTGCGGAACTGGTTAATACCGTTCAATGCATAATTACCGCGGGCAAAGATCAGCCGGCCGCTGTCGGCAATATTTTGGAAAGATGCATATCTGCCCAACAGGGAGGAATAACCTGCAGCATGCAACCAGTTGTGGTTGGTGTTGAAATTAGCATACAGTTTTTTCCATTCAGGCAGATACGTTTGCATAAACTCTTTCACTGCCGCCGGGGTTTCTTCTCTTTGTCTGAACTCAAAGAAGAAATTGGTAGACAGCAGATTGACCCGATATAGATCAATCGCATCATTTACAGCATTGTAAAAACCGGTGCTTATTTTTCCGGCAACTTTCAATTTTTCCATCGCTGCCTTTTTCTCCTGCGCGATGGCATCGGCGGTATGAATACGGGCGGTTACTGTTTTTACACTATCCAGGCGGGCAGCATCCGTTCTGGTATCCTCAGATAGCCCCAGCTGTTGCAGCAGTACCTGCCCTTCCTGTTCAGCGCCCGTGATTTGCAGGGTACTGAAATCCTGCATGTTGGCCTGGAGGTGATAAGATTTTCCAGGTTGTACATATAAGCGAACCTGTTGCCAGTTGTTTGTCAGCGTTACAAATCCCGGTTTGCTGATCTTGTAGGACAGCTTGAAATCGCCGGTAAGGGTATCCAGGGGGATATCTACTTTAGCACCGGAGAACTGGTTACCATTTATGGGCATGGTAGCTACTATTACAGGATCGGGAGAGTTGGTGAATTTCCCATCTATGGTAATCTGCTGGCCTACGCTGATCGCTGAGATCAGTAGCAGGCAGATGGCTGAAACTAAATTACGTATATACATAGTCGTTTTTTTTTGCGTATTACTCAGGGTTTTGAACAATGTTGGCGGTAAGTGCAGATATTGGTAAAAACAAGGTGTAGCGCTTGCTGCCAGGTGCCAGGGCTATACTGGTTCCATCCTGGAAATAATGTCTGGCAGTAAAGCCAAAATCAGGATCACTGTTCAGTCTTCTCATGTCAAACCATCTGCTGCCTCTGAATAAGAGTTCCCGTCTTCTCTCTTCCAATACCAGCCTGGTGGCTGCTTTTTTATCTGCTGCTGTTAAAGTTTTGTAGGCAGTGGTTTTAATCCTGTGCTGCCGTAACCGGTTGATATCATCCATGGCATCTGCTACTTTTCCCTGGCGTGCATTACATTCTGCACGGATCAGCAACATTTCCGGGCTGGTAAAGCTGATATTATAATTAAAGCTCATGGCGCCCATAAAAAGATAGTTGCTGTCAGGTTTGTTTGTGACAGGATCTGTTTCTATTTCGAGGGTCAGATAAATATGCCGGAGATCCGCTGCGTCAAACAGGTTAACCGCTTCTTTGCTTACATATTGATAGGCCATTCCCCTGGTATAGGAGTAGTGCTGCACGAAGATGTTTTCCGGATCCTTCAGCATGTCAGCATATTTCCCATCTTCTTTCGGGAATACCTGCCCGTCTGTTTCTTCATATTCCGTATTATAATCTATCAGGTTGTTATTGAAAGACAATGCATCGTTGGCGGCCTTGCCGGCATTTGCATAATCCCCCATCATCAGATAGGTTCTGGCCAGTGCACTGTATCCGGCAGCCTTGGAAAGCTGGTAGGGATCCTGTACAGAAACAGGCAGGTCCGGAATGGCTTCCTGCAGGTCTTTTAGTATGAAATCATACGTTTCTTTTACTGTACCTCTTCCTGGAAGTGGTGCTGCAATGTCATTGGAAGTGATCAGAGGTACTCCCGGGTCTGTAGCCGCTGTTTGTGTTTGATATGGCTGTGTATAGAGGTTGACCAGGTACCAGAAAGTCAATGCCCGGCCCAGCTTTGCTTTAGCCATGATGACTTTCTTCTTGGCAGGAGTGCCCCCGGTAGCTGTTTTTATACCATTGATGATGGCATTATACTGATAAGCATTGTTGTACAGCAGGTTCCAGAAAGCATTATATTTCATGTCATCCGGTGTGGTATAGATCTCCGCTTTCCACAGGTAGATCCGGCTTTCACTACTGTTATCCTGTTCCATGGCAGCTTTCCCGGATCCTTTAACAAAATAGTCATCTGTCAGCATGTCCAGGTGATTGGCAATATTCCTGGCCATGGTAGGATTATTGAGGATACGGTCAAAGTCTTCTGTTGTTTGTGGGATCACATAACCTTTAGGTTTGAGATCCAGGTATTTTTTGCAGGAAGTAAAACAGATTATCCCCGCCAGGACTGTGGTAATAAAGAATGTTTTTTTCATGTTATGCAGGAATAAAATGGTTTAAAAATCAAGGTTGATACCAAATGCAAAAGTGGGCATTACCGGCATGGTGCGGGTGCGGTCAAATGCTTCAGGATCTATACCTTCTTTATTTTTGGTAATGGTGAGAATATTCCTGGCGTTGGCGGTAAGCTGTAAGCCACGTACAAAGCCCAGTTGCCGCAATGCCTGCTGTGAAAAAGTATATCTTAAAGACACATCCCTTAATTTCAGGTAAGAGGCATCAAACACGTTTACATCCAGATAAGGGCCATAGTAAATGGTGGCGTAATAGCTGTTATTGCTGTTGAGCAGCACATTAGGAATATGGGTAAATTGTTCATCACCAGGTTTTTTCCAGGCATCTTTCAGCCTGTTGTCGAAAGCACTTACACCTGATAATGCTCTTGGCATACTTTGGCGCTGATAATGTCCGCCATAGTATACAAACATAAAGCTGAGGTCAAATCCTTTGTAGAGGAAACTGTTTGAGATCGCCGCAGTAGTTACCGGTCTGGTATTTCCGGTAAAATACACCATGTCCATATCGTAATAGTAGTTGTCTTCCACAATTTTTCCGGAAGCATCCAGCAATTGTATCTGTCCGTCATCATGAGAGAGACCACCGAAGCGGAAGCTATACATACCACCATAAGGTTGTCCTACAATATAGGGAGAACCACTTGCCAGCCGGAGTGGAGTACTATAGTCGCTGGAAATAGCCACCTTGGTGATCTTATTTCTATTGAGTGCATAAGACACGGTGGTATTCCATTCAAAGTTTCGGTTCACGATGTTTTTGGAGGTGAGCTGAAATTCCCAGCCTCTGTTTGTCATACTGGCTGTATTTACCTGTGCAGAAGTAAATCCTAGGGTAGGGTTGATTTCATAGTCGCCCAGCAGGTCAGCACTCTTTCTTACATAATAATCTGCTTTACCGGACAGCCGATAGTTAAACAGGTTGTAGTCAATACCCAGGTTGGTAATAGCGGTACGTTCCCATCTCAGCTGATTATTGGCAGGTGTGATAATCGTGTTGGTAGGCAGGTTGTTAAAATAGTTGGTACCTGATTCTGCGATCATAAACGGACCACTGTTTTTGGGGATGTTCCCGTTGATTCCATAGGTAGCTCTTAACTGCAGGTAATCTACAAAAGCGGCTCCTTTCAGGAAGTTTTCATTAGAGAGGATCCAGCTGGCACCTGATGACCACATCGGCCGGTACAGATATTTAGGGTCTGTACCAAAAAGATTGGTAGCATCCATTCTTACGCTTCCACTCAATACATATTTTTTACGGTACGTATAGGCCGCATTGGCAAATGCAGAAACAAACCTGTTTTCGCTGAATTTGAACTGGTCTGTAATACCATTAAATCCATTCTGTATATTCAGCAGGGTGCCACGGATATTTTTCAACCGTTGTACATCGAGGTCTACATATTGCAGGGAGTTATCATCATAACCATATTTCACGACACTGTTGCCGTTGCTTTTGGTTTGCCTGCTTTCTGCACCTATTACCGCAGCAATTTCATGATCATTGGCAATGGTTTTATTGACATTAAATAAGGCTCTTAGTGTATAGGCTGTGAAATCAGTTCTTTCTTCTGATAGTTTGCCTCCCTTGGGGATGTTGAAAGTGGGATTTTTCAGCGTACCATCTGCGTTAGTTACAATTACATTACCATTGCGTTCCGGTACGATATAATCATTGATTTCCTTTACCAGTTGTGCCTGGTCGGGATGTGTATATATTTTGTTGTAGGTATAGCCGTTTTCAAGCTGATAGCTGACATTAAAATCAATACCAGGCGTGATCGCATACTTTATTTCGGCCTGCAGGCGGTTATAAATACTTTTATTGGTGTTTTCCTGCCGGTCTATTTCTTTTAAAGGATAGAAAGATTCATCGTCCAGTCCCCAGCCCAATCTTTGAGCAATGGAAAAATCATTGGAGTTGTTCTGGTTAGCAGGATCAGAATTCCGGTTTAGTACCAGGGGTTGTCCGTTAGCTCCGGCCAACAGCTGATAGGGTTTCAGCCGGTAGATATCTGTAGGTGAAAGCACCGCAGCAGTGCTATTACCAAACGTCATATTAGTGCTTACATTAAAGGATAACTTTTTCGTTACATTAAAGAACCCTTTAAGCAGGAAGCTATAGTTTTTATTATCTTCTTTTAGCGAGTATCCTCTGGAGCCGGTGTATCTCACAGAACCATAATACTGGTTGTTGTCATTGCCACCCATAAAGCTCAGGCTATGGTTTTGCGTCAGCGGAGATTGCATCAGCAGGTCCCTGATCTGTTTGCCGTTATCAAAGTTTCTCAGAGAGTCCACACTGTTCCGGTAGGCTGCCGGTGATATTCTGCCGGCTACAGAATCCATATAGAATTTTTCAAAAACAGAGAACGCCTGATTGGAGTTTTTTACCCTGGATTCAAAGCCGGTAAACATGAGTTGCCGGTCAATATCGATATCATCTGATGCATTCAGGCGGTTAAGATATCCCAGGTCTGGTTTAGGTTCAAACTGAAAGCTGTTGCTATAGGCAAACTGGATCTTGCCTTTGCGGGCATTTTTAGTAGTGATAACAATCACGCCATTGGCGGCACGTGCCCCCCAGATAGAAGCCGCAGCCGCATCTTTCAGTACGGTAATACTGGCCACATCGTTAGGGTTGATGGCATCCATGGTACCTTCAAAAGGAAAATTGTCGATTACAATTAATGGCCGTTTGGTACCATACAAGGTAGATACCCCGCGGATGGTCAGTCCATCATCGCTGCCATTATCTTTTCCATTGATCAGCATCAGTCCTGGTACCAGGCCTTCCATACGTTCCAGTACATTGGTCTGAATCTTATTTTCCAGTTGTTTGGAAGTGATCACATCAAAAGAGCCGGTAGCGCGTTCGCGGGGGATCTTCTGATAGCCGGTGTTGCCCACTACTTCTACGGTATTAATGGCAGCCGTGCTTTGTTTCATTCTTACCTGGATTTCGGTCCTGCCTTTCAGCGCAATTTCAAGCTTCTCGTATCCGAGCATGGAAAACACTAACACTGCATTGGCGGCATCGATATTTTTGAAGATAAACCGGCCCTCACTGTCAGTAGCAGTACCCCTGGAAGTTCCTTTCAGCATTACAGATACGCCGGACAGTGGTTTCCCATTTGCGTCTGTAACAGTACCCGTGATGGCAGTTTGCTGAACAGCTGTACCAGCGGTATTTTCAATGGTCCGTTTATTGATGAAAATAGTTTTGTCTTCAATGGTATAGGTGAGTGGTTGGTCGGCAAAAAGTTGCTGCATCACTTCCTTCAGGGGCCTGTTTTTTACAGACAAGGTAGCAGGAGCCGCATTGTTCAGTACTTCTTTAGTATAAAAGAATACGTATCCTGTTTGTTGCTTAATGGCTTTAAACACCTCTTTCAGCGGAACAGCGCTGCCGGTGTAGGTAATGTTTTGTGAGTAGCTTGCAGCAGAAACATGCAGGCATACCATAAGCAAAATAACTGCTGTGAGCTTCATAATGCGCAGTGTTTTGATCAAGTGTTTGTGCCTGTGCGGTGAGGCCGGAGAGGTCACCAAAAGGCAACAGGACTTCATACAAGTTAAATCCATAACTTTGTTTTAGTTGGTTGAATAAGTGGCTGAAATAAACGCTTGTAAGACCAGCTCAAACCTTTGCCGGGAGTGTTACGACCACTTCCGGCTTTTTTGTGAGCATACGGCAGTTTGTTAGTACAGTATTCTTTTCATTGTTTACAGATATAATGGTTGATTTATAAATTATTAATCCCGATTATTATTTGGTATAAGTTGACAATTCCGGCGGGCAATGCAGATAGAGATCATTATTGCGTTACCGTAAGTGTTTTCTCATTCAGCTTGAATTTTACATCTTTTTGTTCCAGGTGTTTCAGTACCTGCGACAGGCTCAGATTGCGTTGTATTTCTCCTTCAAATGTTACGTTGGAGGTAGTGTTGTAAATAATATCCACATCATACCAGCGGGATAATTGTTCCATTACTTCCTGCAGGCTGGCATTGTTAAATACAAATAGTCCATGTTTCCAGGCAATGGCCTGTTCTGGGTCTACGGTCTGCACTTTGATATTGCCGGTGCCTGCAACGGACTGTTGTCCGGGTTTTAGTATTACCGCTGCCGTAGGAGCAGTTACTTTCAGGCGGCCTTCTACCAACGTAGTGATAACCCCCTGCTGCTTTTCATAGGCATTCACATTAAAGCTGGTACCTAATACCTGCATGTTTACCCCCTGAACGGTGACTATAAAAGGTTGTTCCGGTTTTTTAGCTACTTCAAAATAGGCCTCTCCGGTTACCTCCACCTGTCTTACACTGCTGGTAAATGCAGCAGGATATCTCAGGGAGGAAGCAGCATTGAGCCATACCGCGCTTCCATCAGCCAATATGATCTTGTATTGTCCGCCCCGTGGGGTGGTAAGTGTATTATAGGAGAGGGGAGCGTTACTACCTGCGGCAGCTACCTTGTAGGTGAGCATACCGCTGTCTGAGCGGCTTACCTGTACATTACCCTGAAGTGGCAGGGGATTGTTTTGCGGTTCGTCTAAGTTTATCACGGTACCATCTGCCAGGGTCAGCAATGCTTTGTTCCCGGCGGGAGCCGCATCCTGGGGAGCCGATCTGGTTACCGGTTCAGGAAGTTGTTTTGCCGGAGTAAGCAGCCAGTAAGCGGTACCGGCAGCCAGGAGCAGCGCAATACCTGCCGCTACCCACCAGGAAGTGGCCCGCCGGAGTATATGCACCTTTTGTACAGGAGGATGAAGCTGTTGTTGTAAACGCTCCCATACCCGGTTGCCCGCAGCGGGCAATGATGCCGGTGTGGGCTCCTTTGCTTCCATACGCAGCAGGTATTCTTCCAGCAATGCCTTTTCCTGGCTGCTGGCTTCGCCCGACTGGTACTTTTGAATAAGTGATATAAAAGTTGTCTGATCCATAGTAACTATATACTAAAGACACTACAAAAAGGAGGGCACCCTACCGAAACCAGTTTTTTTTATGTGCAGGAGGAATATATCATCACGAGGCATTCAGCAGGGGCGACCAGACTTTACTGTGGAGGAAGCGCCGTGAGGCAGGGCAGTAATAATACCAATATCACATAGTGGGTGCGCAGGTATTGTAGTGATTTGGACATACGTTTTTCCACTGTTTTTTCAGACACCTGTAATAAGGAGGCAATTTCTTTATAGGTAAGATGATGGAGGCGGCTTAGCCGGAAAGTTTCCTGGCAGTCGGCCGGCAGCATGTTAATCAGTTGTACCAGCAGTTGTTCATTTTCGCGGATTAATACATGGTTTTCTTCCAGGAGGTCTGCACTTACGGCAGCCAGGCGGGAGTAAAAGCGATGGTCGGTTTTCCGGGCACGGATAGCGTTCAGTACTTTATTGCGGGTAGCTTGCTGCAGGTAGGCTTTTATGGATTCGATCTGTTGTGCTTCCCGGCGTTCCCAGATTTTAAAAAATACTTCCTGGACAATATCTTCGGCCAGGTCGGGTAAGTTTAAAATCCTGCAGGCGGTAAGGTAGCAGGCCTGCCAATGCCTGTTGTATAACTCGGCAAATGCCGCTTCATCATGATTCCTGATTTTTTCTAATAACTGTATGTCGCTAAACTCCTGCATCTACGGAATCCTTGTTCCTTTTTTGATAGCCTAAAATCTTTTGGTGGAAGAGAGAATGGTTTGGTTGGTAATATCCTCCACAAGGTAAGGTTATTTACGTAAATCTCATAATGAAGCGGACAGGGTACAGCATTCCTCCCTCCAGGGATCCTGCAGGCAATCATCATCAGTAAGATTATGCATTTAATGCATGGAGTGTAGCGCCAGGCGATTGCCAGCCACATCATGTATGATAGCAAAATATCCCAGTTCTTCCCCTGCTGCAACCAGGGTCTTTTCTATTTCTATTCTGCCTCCGGCACTTTCCACGCGGTCCAGAACTTCCTGCAGGTCGGGGCCCGCATTCAGGTATACCAGGGCGCCACGCTGACTGGGAATATAGTCCGGGCCTTGTACAATGGCACCACCTATCCCTCCATTGCCGGAATCATACAGGAAAAAGCCCATACGATTGGGCCCCATTTGATTTTCCGGCATTTCAACATTGAAGATGTGGTTGTAGAACGCTTTGGCCCTGTCAAAATCATTAACAGGTATTTCAAACCAGTTAAGCGCATTCCTCGGGAGTTGCATTTTTTTATGTTTAGGGGTAACTAAATTTAGTTATTAAACAGGAATATTCAAAACATTGTTAATGATGTCAATAGGGAGATATTATTAAATTATTGTAATTGTAATCCGATAACATGTTTAGCGGTATCAGGATAAACAAAAAAGGCGAAGCCATCGCTTCGCCTTTCCTTATCGAATGAGGTAGGAATATTATTATACCAGCATGGTTACCGGGTTTTCCAGGTATCCTTTCAGGGTAGCCAGGAAGCGGGCACCTACGGCACCGTCCACACTTCTGTGGTCGCAGCTTAGGGTCAGCTTCATGATATTAGCTATTTTCACCTGTCCTTTTTCCACGATAGCCGTTTCTTTGATACCACCTACTGCCAGGATAGCGGAGTCTGGTGGATTGATGATCGCGGTAAATTCGTCTATCCCCAGCATACCCAGGTTGGAAACGGTGAAAGTATTGCCACTGAAATCCTGCGGTTGCAGTTTTTTGTTCTTGGCTTTATCGTAAAGGCCTTTTGCTTCTGCAGCGATCTGGCTCAGTGTTTTCTGATCAGCAAAGCGGATCACGGGAACAATCAGGCCATCTTCGATAGCAACGGCAGAGCCGATATGAACATGCTGGTTATGACGGATGAAGTCACCCATCCAGCTGCTGTTTACATCAGGATGCAGGCGTAATGACAGGGCACATGCTTTGATGACCATGTCATTAAATGAAATTTTCACCGGGGAGATTTCATTGATTGCCTTGCGGGCATCCATGGCTTTATCCATATTCACATCTATTTTCAGATAGAAGTGAGGTGCATTGAATTTGCTTTCGCTCAGGCGTTTGGCAATTACCTGGCGCATTTTGGTGAGTGGGGTATCGGTGTAACCTTCCTGTCCGGCAGGTACAAAAGGAGCTGCAGCAGGCGCGGAGGCCGCAGGAGCACTTTGAGCCGCAGGAGCAGCAGCCGGAACATAATTGTCCACATCTTTCTTCACGATTCTGCCACCATCACCGGAGCCGGTTACTTGCTGGATATCGATCCCTTTTTCTTCTGCCAGCTTTTTAGCCAGTGGAGAGGCTTTTACGCGGCCATCTTTATTGCTTTCCTCTGCAACAGGTGCAGGAGCCGCCGCCGCCGCAGCGCCATTGGTGGCGGGAGCAGCTTGTGCCGCAGCAGGTTGCGCCGGAGCAGCACCTTCAGCAGCCAGTATGGCATCTACGTTAGTACCTTGTTTACCTACGATGGCAATAATGCCATTTACTTTTGCAGCATCTCCTTCTTTAACACCAATATACAGGAGGGTACCATCTGCATAGCCGATTACTTCCATGGTAGCCTTATCGGTTTCCACTTCCGCCAGCACATCATCACTTTTCACGGTATCGCCTACCTTTTTATTCCAGGCTACTATTTTACCTTCCGTCATAGTATCGCTGAGGAGCGGCATCCGGATAACAGTAGCATTTTTTAGTGCTTCAGCAGTAGCGGCGGTGTCTGCAGTATTGGCCGCAGGAGCCGGAGCAGCTTGTGGAGCAGCAGCTTTTTCAGCAGCTGCAGGGGCCGCAGCGGGAGCAGCACCAGTATTTTCTCCTTCCAGTAAAGGTTTGTAATCTTCTCCGGGTTTGCCCACAATGGCAATAATACCGTTCACTTTAGCAGCTTTGCCCTTCTCTACCCCTATATATAATAAGGTGCCTTCCACATAGCCCATCACTTCCATGGTGGCTTTATCAGTTTCCACTTCAGCAATCACATCATCTGCCTTTACCTGATCGCCTACCTTTTTATGCCATTCCGCAATCACCCCTTCCGTCATCGTATCACTCAAAAGGGGCATTCTGATAACTTCTGCCATAGTGTTTATTCAAAATTTTGCTCAAATCTACATGGTTTTGCGCAAAAACGCAACGCAAGAGTTTGAAAGTGTTTAAAAATCAAGTTCCATATTCAGCCTGTCCTTCAGTTCTTTTACCAGGGGATATTTTTCCGTCATTTGCTGGAATTGTTCCCTGCTCGAAAGGGGAGCAGGCCCGATGTCCTGGGTTTGCTGGCTTTCATCCAGCTGGAGGGTGAGGATGATGCCTGCATTATTAAATTTTTGTTTCAGGAACTCTGAAATCGCGAGTTTCTCTTCTTCCATGAAGCGGAACATCACAATATTGCGGCTTACAATACCTATTTCATCGTTAGCCAGCAGTTTCAGCTGCGCCAGCTGGAGATTACTTACTACCGTCATTTTGTTAGCCTGCCGGAAGCGGTCGATAAACTCTTCCCAATACACATGCAGAGCCCCCATGGTGATCGGGATTGTTTTTTGTACCACGGTATCCTGTTGGCGGGCTGCATGCGCCTGTCTCATCCCTGCCAGGCCGGTAAGCTTGGTCGGAGGTACTGCTGTGGCTGGTCTGGTAGCCGTGGCGGCAGGAGCATTAGCGGTAGTATGGGTAACCGGACTAGTGGTAGCCGCTACAGGAGCTTGCTGCACTGGTGCTGGTGCCGGCGTTGGTGTAGGAGGTGCTACCGGCGTAACAACCGGTGTGCTGGCAACCGGTGCAGTATAGGTACTGGCAGCGGGTGTTTCGATGGTGAGCTTGGGCTCATTAGCCGCAATAGATGCTGTAGTGGCTGGTTTTTCTGTAACTGACCTGGCAGTTACCGGTTGTGCATGAGGGGCTCTCAGCTTTTGAGGAGCTGATCCATCAGGCACTAATTTTTTTTTTACCACCTCTCCGGTCTGATCATCACTTACCAGGGTTACCGCCTGCTGGAGGTAACACAACTTGATCAGTGCCATTTCCACATGCAGACGTTTATTGCGTGCCTGGCGGTAATTGATCTCCGTTTCATTCAATAAATGGAGGGCAGTGATCAGGTAAGCCGGACTTAATTTGCCCGATAGCTGGCGGTAACGGTCTTTCAGGTTGCCGGAAACTTCTACCAGGTGCAGGGCTTTTTCATCCTTACACAACAGGAGGTTGCGTAAAAACTCTGCCCAGCCATTGAGGAAGTTATCGCCTTCAAATCCTTTTTGCAGGATTTCGTCAAATATGAGTAATGCCCCGGCTACATCCTGTACCAATACGGTTTCCATTACCCGGAAAAAGTAATCATAGTCCAGTATATTGAGATGTTCCAGCGTATTCTGATACGTTAGATGCCCACTGGTAAAGCTGACGATCTTATCCAGGGTACTCAGCGAGTCGCGCATACAGCCGTCTGTCTTTTGGGCTACCAGGTGCAGAGCATCCGCATCTGCACGGATGTGCTCCTTTTCACAGATTTCCTGTAAATGATCCACAGTATCCTGTATGGTGATACGTTTAAAATCAAAGATCTGGCAACGGCTGAGGATGGTGGGGAGTATTTTATGCTTTTCGGTGGTGGCAAGAATAAATATGGCATAGGAGGGTGGTTCTTCCAGTGTTTTCAGGAAGGCATTAAAAGCCGAAGAACTCAGCATATGCACCTCATCTATGATATAGATCTTATACTTACCCGCCTGTGGCGCAAAACGTACCTGTTCTACCAGCGTACGGATATCATCTACCGAATTATTGGACGCAGCATCCAGTTCATGGATATTAAATGAACTGCCTTCATTAAACGATTTACAGGAATGACACTCGTTACAGGCTTCCCCGTCGGCCTGCAGGTTTTCGCAGTTAATGGTTTTAGCCAAAATACGTGCACAAGTGGTTTTACCTACCCCTCTGGGACCACAAAACAGAAAGGCATGTGCCAGCTGGTTATTGCGGATCGCATTTTTTAACGTAGTAGTAATATGTGACTGGCCTACTACGGTAGAAAAGTTCTGAGGACGGTATTTACGGGCTGAAACGATAAAATTCTCCATATGCAACATCGCTTTCGCGAAGGCCGAAAATACGCACAAATTCAGTAAGGAAAAAATGTTAGGGCAGGGCCAGCTACCAGTTTATCACCCTCATTGCCCACCCATCCTGCGGCTCCTTCCGGTTACCATCACCACATATTTAATTTATTATCCGGGGGATTTACCTTAATTTAAGGGCGAGTTAATTCCAAAGTACCCTAGCACGTGCGCGTTTATTATTTATTATAATAATAAATTAAAGTAATGCGTAAAACCCTGACCCTACCATTAATTGGAATCTGTTTATTGTTTGCATTGGTGGCCACCGGCATTATTGCGGCCTATCGCGAACATCGTCACAATTCACAGCAGCTTTTACAAGAGGTACAAACCCTTAATCAGGAGTATCCTCATTTTCGCCTGATGGACTCTGCGCTGGTAGCGCTGAATGAAGCTGAAAACAATTTCCGCCTGTACACTGCCTCTTTTGAGCGCAGGCATTTAACCGACTTTGGGAATGACCTGGCGCTCGTATCCTCCCTGCTGGATACCATCAGCACACCTGCACCAGGCCAACCCAGGAGCCAGCAATTTGAAGATCTGGTCAGGAAAAAGGAAGAGATGTCAGGCAAACTGGGGCAATTGAAAAAAGCTACCGATTCCCTGCTGACCCGTTCCATGAAAGATGAAATGATAGACAAGCTGCTTAGTTCTATCCCTGTTTACAACGTTTCCAAGGTGAAGAAAGAGGAAATCACCATGGATACGATTAATAATGTGCAACAGCCCAAAGAGGAAAAGAAAGGTATTTTTAAACGGATCGGGAATGCACTGGCCAATAAAAAGGATACCGTCAAGGCGCAGATGACCATTATGGTGAAGACGAAAGACGGGAAAGTAATGGACAAACAGACCTATGATGCCCAACGGCTCCGGAATATCCTGACAGATGTAAATGTTTATTATAAGGATATTCTGAAAAAGCAGTTATCGGGCCGCTCTGCGATCAACACCACCGAACGGCTGCTGGCAGGTAATAATATGGTGCTGTTGCAGCAGGTAAAGGCGCTTATCCTGAAACTGCGGGAACAGGCCGCACAAGAGCAGGCCCTGGTCAAATCCAATGCAACCAGGGATGTAAATGCCAGCAACAATAAAATGAGCACATTGGCTATTGCCGGTATGGCGGGTTTATTATTCTGTATGATATTAGGGGCGGTCATCTGCAGTATCCTCTATCTGGATCGCCGAAAACTGAAGGCAGCCAGAAAAGCAGCATTGGAAGTGGCACAAACACGTGCTGATTTTCTGAATAATATGAGCCATGAAATTCGTACTCCTTTAAATTCAATTGTCGGATTCGGGGAGCAACTGTCTTATACTCCCCTGAATGCTGACCAGCAGGAATTATTGCGGGCAGTAAGTATTTCGGCAGATATGCTGATGGAAGTTGTAAATGATGTGCTGGATTTTTCAAAGCTGGAGGGTGATTATATTTCCATCCAGAAACATGCTTTCCCACTCTATGCCGCTTTTGAAGAGGTGATTAACACCATGCGGATACAGGCTACCAAAAAGAAACTGACCCTGCATTTTGATTTTCAGGGCAAGCTGCAAACACAGGTGGTGGGAGATACCTTCCGGCTAAAACAAATATTGTTTAACCTGGTAAGCAATGCTATTAAGTATACGGATGAAGGGGAGGTATCGGTGAAGGCCATACTGGAAGAGCAACAGGAAGGAAAAGCGCTGCTTACTTTTACGGTTAAAGACTCGGGGCCTGGTATCAGTGATGAAGCGCTTCCACATATCTTTGACCGGTTTTACCAGGTAAAATCTCCCCGGATTACTGAAATTAAAGGTACGGGCCTGGGGCTGGCTATCACCAAGCGATTGCTGCTGATGCACGGAGGAGATATAGAGGTAGATAGTGTGCCAGGAAAAGGGTCCTGCTTTACCGGCCATATTCCCTACGAAACAGTAGAAGTAACTGTAGTAGAAGTACCCAAGCCTAAAGAAAAAGCAGAAAAAACAGGTGCGCGGATGGCGGACAAGTATGTATTGGTGGCGGATGATCAGGAAATGAACCTGTTATTGCTTAAAATGATCCTGACCCGCTGGGGCTGCCGGTTTGATATGGCAGTAGATGGAAGTATCGCCTGGGAGCTTTTCCAGCAAAATAATTATGACCTGGTATTACTTGATTTGCAGATGCCTAAAATGAGTGGTATTGATGTGATACAGAAAATAAGGCAGGATAAAGACCCGCAAAAGGCTAAAGTACCGGTGCTGGCTCTGACAGCGGATATCAGTCAGCAAGATATGATTGACTTCCGGAAGGCAGGTTTCAACGATTGGTTGCTGAAACCTACCCGGGAAAAAGATATTTATGCCACTATGGTCAAGTATGTGGAAACCGTTAAAGCGGAAGAGCGCTCTAGCAATAACGGTATTGCCACCCATTAAAAGCTAACAGCTGTTACAAAAACGGATGCCGTTTGAAAGGCTTGGTCCTGTCAAACAGGTAGCGATAGGTAGTCAGCTGCCGGTTCCGGAAGGTACCCAGGCTTTCTGCTACATTGATCATTTTAGTATTGAAGTCGCCAATCCACTGCATCTCATAGTCTTCATAGGGCAACTTATCTTGTATTAGTTTGGCGCCTTCTACAATCATATAGGCATCGGCTCCCATTCCCTGAAATTCAGGGATAATGCCAAATAAGAGGCCGATGAATTTTTTGCTGTTACCGGTCCACTTCAGGTAGAGGAACTGCAGTTTTCTTAACAGGCCAAACTGCCCGTTGAGATGTTTGAAGTATTGATTCAGATCGGGCAGATTCAGCCAGCAACCGATAGGTTCATTGTTATGGTAGATGAACCAGACCAGTTTTTCATCCATCACCATGGCCAGTTGCTTGAACATGATCATGGCCTTTTCCTTGGTAATATCTTTACCACCAGCATGTTGTGCCCAGGCTTTATTGTAGATAAAGCAAAAGTCCTCTACGAATTTCTCCAGCTCTTTTTTACGTATATGCCTGGCTGAATATGCAGGGTCTGCAGCCAGTTGTGCATGGCGTACATAGAATTTATCCTGCAGCTGTGCTCTTACCTTCAGCGCAAAGCACACCTGGTGGAAGAATGGCTGGAAGCCATAATTCTCCAGGAGCTGCTGGTAGTAAGGTGGGTTGAAATTCATGCAGTATAAAGGCTCATGAAACCCTTCTGTGAGCAGTCCCCACCAACGATCCCGTTCCCCGAAGTTAATAGGACCGTCCATCGCTCCCATACCTTTTTCCAGCAGCCAGTTTTTGGCGGTGTCAAACAGCAGGTTGGCTGCGGCCTGGTCATTTATACAGTCAAAAAAGCCAACCCCGCCGGTGGGTTGTTCATCGCCTTTATTTTTGTATTTTTTGTTTACAAAAGCAGCGATACGTCCTATTAATGCACCGTGGTCATCTTTCAGTATCCAGCGTATGCATTCTCCATGGCGGAAAGCTTTATTCTTTTTAACATCAAAAACATCATTCACATCCTTATCCAGCGGGCGTATCCACTGAGGAAGCTGTTTGTTTAGTGCTACATGTGCGGCTATAAACTGCCTGGCCTTTTGTTCATTATCAACAATAATCAGTTCCATAGGTGCATTTGTGCAAAAATAAAAGAATATGTGAATATCAGTTATTCAATTAAGTGCCAAACAGGATTTTGACCGTTCAAAGGATATTAACATTTATTTATAAAAGAATTATTAATAATAAAAAAAATAGTCGTCTATATTTATAGGATAAATGTTAAATGAACGTTTATCATCCAGACTGTGTTGTGAGCTACTATAACCCGATTAACCAGGAACTAATGGCCAGTGATGTAATTCCGTACCTTATTTTATCAACTTTAATCTGTTAATACTGCCCACGTTATGAAGAAAAACAAATGGTGGCTCCTGGGAGCGCTCCTGTTACTGGTGTCAGGTAGTTTGTATTTTACATTTGCAGGTAAGAAGCTCGACAATGGTATTACCGCCAGTGTACGAAAAGGTAGTTTCAGAGATGTAGTAAGCAGCCCCGGTGAACTGATGGCCGAAAATACCGTGTATGTATCTGCTCCAAGCGATCTGCAGGCCAACCAGATATATGAGGAAATAAAGATCCAGGACATGGTGGCCGAAGGCTCTATGGTAAAAGAGGGCGAATATGTAGCTACACTGGATCCCACCATTGTAAATAAAAAAATCAGCGACTGGCAGCTGGAACTGGACCGTTCCTTATCCTCCCTGGCACAAACTACCCTGGATACTGCACTGGCACTCAGAGAGGCCCGGGATCAGATGACCAACCTTGAATTTCAGATGGAACAAAAACGTTTAGCCCTGGAGTTAAGCAAATTTGAACCTCCGGCTACTATACGCCAGGCAGAGATTGATCTGGAAAAAGCGCAGCGGGATCTGATGCAGATGAAGGAAAACTACAAGATTAAATTACAGCAAAACGCTACCCGCGTAATGCAGGCCACCCGCGATGTAAAGCAACGGGAAGGAAATATCAGCCGGTTAGAAGATCTAAAAGGCCGGTTTATTGTAAAAGCACCTAAGAAAGGATTGCTGGTATATATACCGGACTGGATGTCGGGCGGAAAAAAGAAGACAGGTTCTGTAGTTCGTCCCTGGGATCCCCGGGTGGCCATGCTCCCGGATCTTTCCAGTATGATCTCCAAAGTATATATCAATGAAGTAGACATCAGTAAAATTAAAAAAGAGCAGACAGTTACCATGGGGCTGGATGCTTTTCCGGAAGTAAAACTGGATGGTAAGGTGATAACGGTAGCGAATATAGGAGAAAATCGTCCGGGTTCTACTGCCAAAGTATTTGAAGTAATGATCAAACTTAATAAAGTAGATCCTGTACTCAAACCTGGTATGACCACCTCCAATAATATTCTTACCAATGAAATAAAGGATAAGCTCATTATCCCGCTGGAGGCGGTTTTTGCAGAAAAAAATATCAGCTACGTATACCTGAAAAAAGGAGGTAGTATAGAAAAGAAGCAGGTGAAACTGGGGAAATCCAATGACGAGGAAGTAATAGTGGATAACGGATTGACAGAAGGGGATGACGTCTTTTTGTCTGAACCGGCCGTTGCCAAAGAGAAGACGATCACCCTATTGAAGTAATTGTTTCAAAAAATTCCTCCATGCGAAAACTTTGGGGTACCCGTAACTTAAACAACCTGTATATAGCCCTGGATTCGCTGGCTGCAAACCGTCTGCGGTCTTTTCTCACGGCGTTGGGGATCATCTTTGGTGTGGCTTCTGTAATTGCCATGCTGGCCATTGGTAAAGGCGCTAAAGAAGAAATACTGAACCAGATGAAACTGGTTGGGGTAAACAACATCGTTATCAAGCCTAAAATAGACAATAAAAAAACAGAGGACGAAGACGAAACCAGCAACACGCAAACCAAAGGAGAGCCTCAGGAACAAGCCAGCAAAGGTAAGTTTTCCAAAGGCCTCAGCTTGCAGGATGCCGTGAGTATCCGTAAAATAGTGCCTACGGTTTCCGAGATCAGCCCTGAAATTATCCAGGAACAAACTGTTATTTATAACGGTAAAAGTAAAAGCCTGAAAATAGTAGGTGTAGAGCCGGCCTTCTTTGATATCAACAATATGGCTATTGCTACCGGAAAGATGTTTAATGAACGGCAATTGTCCGCAGGTGAAGGGGTGTGTATTATCGGGCCGGGTGTAAAGAGAAAATTCTTTATTTCAGAAGACCCCATGGGTAAAACCATCAAATGCGGCCCGCAATGGCTTAAAATAATAGGGGTAACGGACGAAAAATATATCAGCGCAGCTACCAAAGAAAACCTGGGCATCCGTGACTATAACATGGATATTTATATCCCCATTCAAACTGCACTGATCCGCTATCAGAATCCTGCCTTATACCTGGGTAAGCAGGATGGCAGAAGAGATGATGATGACGGGGGCGGGAACCGGAAGAAGGAAAAGATTTTTCACCAGCTGGACCAGTTAGTAATCAAAGTAGATAACTCCGAACAGCTGTCAGCCTCCGCCGCTATTATCAGCCGCATGCTCAAGCGCAGGCACAGTGGTGTAATGGATTTTGAAATCGCCATCCCTGAACAATTGCTGAAACAACAGCAGAAAACCAAAGATGTATTCAATATTGTACTGAGCGCAATTGCTGGTATCTCCCTGCTGGTAGGGGGAATCGGTATCATGAATATTATGCTGGCATCCGTACTGGAACGTACCAGGGAAATAGGGATCCGCATGGCACTGGGCGCACAAAAGCTCGATATTGTTATGCAGTTTTTGTTTGAAGCGGTATTGATCAGCCTGTCCGGTGGTATCATCGGTATTTTGCTGGGTATTACCGGTGCGTATCTGGTAGATAAAATAGCTGATATACATACGCTTATTTCCGGTATATCCATTTTGCTGTCCTTTGTGCTGGCATCCCTGGTAGGACTTGTTTTTGGTATATCACCAGCCCGCAAAGCGGCCAGTAAAAATCCAATTGAATGTTTACGTCATGATTAAAGTAATTACGTTTGCCCTTTGTTGTTGCCTGTTAACTTCTACTATCGCAACGGCGCAGCAGGTATTGTCATTAAATTCGGTTGTACAGGACGCACAGCATAAATCACCTTCTTTTTATCGTGCACAAAGCTATGCCCTGAATAGCTTGTATGCCTACCGGTATTATATTTCCGGACAGCGGCCGGAGCTGAGAATGGATTTTAATAACAGTAGCAGCCCGATGGGGGAAACGATCTCTGTATTGCAACAGGATGGAACCTATCAGTTTGCCCGCCGCTCTTATTCTTCCAGCAGCCTGGGGCTTTCGTTGCGGCAGATTGTACCGCTGACAGGAGGTGTTTTTTCTGTTCGTTCCAGCCTGGCCCGTAACGATCAGTTTTCTCCTTTTGATACGGCGAGCTATTTATCTACGCCTTTTTCTATCAGCTATAACCAACCCATGATCCTGTATAATGGTTATAAGTGGGACCGGCGCATACAGCCGCTGTTGTACGAGGAATCCCGTCGCCAGTACGTGGAAAATATGGAAAAGGTATCCCTGGATGCCGCCAATCTCTATTTTAATGCATTGAGCGCACAAGTACAGGAAAAGATCCTCCAGTCTAATGTAAGTAATACAGATACCTTATACAAGATTTCCCAGGGCAGGTATGGGCTGGGAAAAATTGCAGAAAATGAATTGTTGCAGATAGAATTGAGTCTATTGAATGCCCGGACGTCGTTGGAGCAGGCTACACTGAATAAGGAGATTGCCTATCAGAACCTGAAGCAGTTCCTGAGTATGCCTAAGGATGCGGATATTGTATTAAATCCGCCGGATAGTACGCCCGTTTTTGTAGTCAGGCTGGATAAAGCAGTTGCAGAAGCCAACACTAACCGGCCAGCCGTTATGGCATTCCGGCGGCGGCGCTTACAATCAGAGCAGGAGGTGGCCCAGGCCAAAGGAAACAGCGGATATGAATTTAATTTAAATGCCAACCTGGGTAAGTCGCGCGATGGGGCCTCTCTGGGAAGTGTGTATACCGGTGGTATGGCACAACAAAGTTTTTCAGTGGGCGTGGGGATCCCGATTGTAGATTGGGGAAAAGCACGCAACCGCATCAAGCAGGCAAAGGCCAACCGCAGCCTGGCAGAAATAGATATTGAGCAGGATGAGCGGAGCTTTGAACAGGAAATTTATTTGCAGACGCAATTATTCAATATTCAGCAAAGACAGTTAACCAGTGCTGCAAAAGCAGATACGATTGCCCGTCAGCGCTATGAAATCACCAAACAACGTTACCTGATCGGCAAAATAAGTATTACAGACCTGAACCTTGCCCAGCAGGAAAAAGACCAGGCCAGCCAAGCCTATATCAATACATTAAGGTCTTACTGGAATGCGTATTATACCGTACGTCGCCTCACGCTTTATGATTTTGAAAAAGAACAGAAAATCAAGTATGAATTTGAAGAGTAGGTAATTCCGGCACTATTTTTTCTGTAAGGCTGGTATGAACCGACACTTAGTTTATCCCACCATTATCGTCTTTTTGATCATACTTTTTGGTGTTAGCTACTGCCAGCAACAGAAACGTACCCGGCAGGTATTGTCTGAAAATGAGCGCCTGGTAAATGAAAACAGGGGGCTTAAGAAGAATCTGGAGCTGAGTAGTCTTACCGCACAACAGATTGCTGACCGTAAAGATATGCAGCAGCGGGTAGAAGGTACCTTTGTAGACCAGCGGGAATATTACCGCCGTAACTGGAAACAGTTTATAGCGGTAAATACCAGTGATTACCGTACAGGGTTGCTGGGAGGCATTAAAGACCTGAAAATCCAGGTCCGCAATCAGTCAGATTATCCCCTGGATAATGTGGTGGTATCGGTAGAATACATGCGGGGTAATGATAACGTATTTAAAACGGAGCAATATACGATCAATAATATACCGGCCAAGGGTACACAGTCTGTAGCAGCCTCTAATAGCCGTAAAGGCATGAAAGTAAAGCTAAAGCTCATCAGTATTACCAGCCAGGCGATGAACTTTTGCTGGGCCGTTAATAAGCCTGCACCTCCCGATAATCCTGATCCTTACCGGTGTGCGGGAAAATGATCCTCCATCAGGAATCATCATTTTAGACTGCCATAAAACCTTCATCATTCCGGAAAGGTGCCCAATGATCAGCAATAGCCACTTTCAGCTATCGTAAAACTTTCCTTTACTTTTGTCATGAAATCAAAGTAAAGTAAGTATGACAACAGCAGTGTTAAAGATGGCGGTGCACCCGGTTGACCAACCTATTCCGGAACCGGTTAAAACACTCTTTATGGCTTCCTTTCCACCGGAGGAACGGCGTAACTGGACGCTGCAAAAAGAACTGGTAGAAAAGGGCCGTTTGCGTTTGCTGTTATTGTCCAGGGAGGAGCAGTTTGCGGGCTTTATATTTTATTGGCCACTCACTCATTTTGATTTTATCGAATACTTTGCTGTTGAACCGGCTATGCGTGGTGGAGGTACCGGCAGCCAGGTAATGACGCTGCTGATGGCCTCCGGCAAGCATATTGTGCTGGAAGTGGAGCCTCCACATAATGAAGATGCCATCCGGCGGATCCGGTTTTATGAGCGCCTGGGATTTGTTGCATTTCCCTATATTTATAAACAACCTCCTTATCCCCCGTATCAGGACCCATTGGATATGTGGCTGATGCAAAAAGGTATGCCCCAGGAGGAGCATACCTTTCATCAGATCAGTACGGAAATTTATAAGGAAGTATATGGAATGGTATGGCCTTATCCGGCTTAATACATCTTCATATGTTCCTTTCCGTTATTATCCATTTTCACTTTCAGCCTTTTATATTTATTCGCCTCTTCTTGGTGTAGCCACCCTTCTTACCGGAGCAGAATTTTGAGCAGGAGCTACCCTTTGCTGAGGCGCACTACGTTGTGGCGCTACTCTTTGAACAGGCGCCTGCCTTTCTATTCTGGGGGCAGAACGTTGTGGTGGTGCTACCCTTTGTACTGGTGCCTGTCTTTCTACCGGCGCCGTATTTTGTTGTGGGGTACGTGATGGAAATGAACGTACCGGTGGTGTTATCCTTTGCGGTTGGTTAGACTGCGGACGGGATTCCGGCGATGATGGTATCCGTTGTGGTTCTCTGGAAGGAAATGCCCTGCCAGGATTATTACCCGGTGTACGGTTGTCGCTGGGGGGAGTTACCCGGTTGTTATTATCCGTTCCTGAAGGCAGCCTGTTGACATTGCGCAAAGGTTCATTACTATTGTTATTGTTGTTGAACACACGCGTTGGTGTGTTAGGTTGTCCATTATTGTTATTGCCATTTACACGGCTGTTATTGTTATTGCTGTTATTATTGTTGAAAACCCGGGTAGGGGTATTCGTTTGCCCGTTATTGTTCCGGTTGTTTAATCCATTGCGGAGTGCACTTTCATCCGGACGATAAACGCGGAACTGATTGTTCTGCACTCTTCCCGGATTAGGTTGTGTCGTACTTGCCACCCTTACAGGAGTAATACGGTTGTTGGTTACCCTTTCCACTTCTCTTACTTCTGGTCCGCGATAGTACCTTCTGTTGTTGATCACTGTAGTATTATTGATGATGGTGGTATTGTTGTAGATCTGCACATTCCGGCCACCAGAGATATAATAGCGGTTGATATCCCGGTGTGTGATATAACGTCTGTCTACAAACACCCATTGGGAGGCGGGAATACCTATATTAATCCCTATGCTTACGCCGGGACCCATAGGTGCCCATCCATAGTAATCACCACCGGATCTCCAGTCAACCCATCCGGGGCCCCATTCGTTTCCTGGTATCCAGGCCCATCCAAAGCCGTTGTCATACATCCATCTGCCATAGTGGAAAGGTGCCCAGCCCCAGGCATAATCGGAAGCCCAGGTCCATCCATAGTCTGTATACACCCAGTGACCACCGGTATAATATGGACGGAAATCACGTCCGGCGTTAGGAATCCAGACCCTGTCATATCCCGGATAATCTACCCATCGTCCGTAAGGACTTAAGGCATCGTAAAAGGATATAGAACCACTTACCTGCACCTGCGGTGAAGGGGAGTAGCCCGACGTGTAGCCGGTAGTGGCGCAACTTGAAGCAGCCACCGCCAGCACTATTATTGCGGTATATCTTATGATTGTTTTCATACCCTGCATTTTAGTTCGTAATGGTTGTTTGCTTTTTACTTAGACGGGTAAAATGGTGTAAGGATTAAGTACGGGTTAATGTTTTAACATTTTATATAGTTTTAGCGTATTTGAAATATTGTGGTAATCAGGAGGGAATAATACCTGCATTATTTCCCTACCTATATAATACAATAATTGGGCCGGAGCAGCCGGAGCGTGAAAATCCCGGGAAATTGTTAACCCATCTTTAACAAATAGGAAGGAAAGTTATCCGGCAGGAAAACAGTTGTGCGGTTTGGTAAACAGGAAATAATCCTAACTTTAGCGATGTTGCCGCTATTTTAGCGGGACTAAAACAAATAGTTGCAAATGAACTTTTCAGCGATCAGGGAATTATTCGAAGTATATGATAACGCATATGGTTATACGGAGGAAGAGTTGGTAGTACAGGAGAGCCGTATGAATATAAAGTTACCCGCAGCATTAAGGGCCTATTATGGGGCATTTGGCAAGCACAAAGAGATGAACCAAACGCAGGATAGGCTGATCTTACCGGAGGAATTACACGTAGACCGCAGCGGGCGCATGGTGTTTTATGCAGAAAATCAATTTGTTGCTGCCTGGTGTATTTTGCTGTCAGATATGGGATTGGATAATCCCCCCGTGTATGTTTCCTATGATGATGAGCATTGGCAGGAAGAGGGGAGTACGGTAACGGCGTTTTTAATTTCGATGGCCTATCTACAGGCAATTTTTGCCTTCCGGTTTGCAGCGAATATGGCAGGTGTAACAGATGATATCATCTCACTGGTAAAGCAACACTGGAAAAAAGTGGAAGGAACGGTATCTATATGGCAGGTAGCTTTTTATCAGAATACGAAAGATGAAATACTCGCTTTGATGCAAAGCCCGGATCAGACTGATTTGTTCATCGCAGCAAAGTCGGCGGAACAGCTGATTGCAATGGACGCGCTCCTAAAAGTAGATTGGGATTATCATACTATGGAATAGTATTACAGAGAGTCACATTAGCCATAACGGTTCTGTTTTCCATTTAGCTGGAAAACCTAGTGCTTGTTGGTCAACACTTGGGTATTCATCTAAAAGTTCGCTCATCTCCTGACAGTATTGATTTTTAGGATTAATCACATTCAACAGGTATTTCATACAGCAGGCGTGGACGTACAACATATGGTGCTCATTGACAGGAGGAATGGATGCTAACCATGGGGCGGGTGGACGAGAAAGCAGATGCGGTCTGCCAGGTAAGTTTTTGTTCCATAATCTTCCATGATGGGCACATATATTCCTGATTTGGGCTATACTTTGTAGCCAACTGGGTAAAAAAGTGTGGTTAACAGTTTTAAATTCCCAGGCGATTATATCTTTTGATTTAACAGAGGGCTTAAGGTTTCCATACAATTTGGATAGGCTGCCAAAACTGGTTATTTCCAATGTTTTCCAGGAAGGAGGAAAGCGTTGATCGTTCTTATACCTTTTAAAATGATCCTTAATAAAAATATCCTTGGACCTCTGAAGTTCATCTTCTATATGGGCAAGTGTTTTAATGTGTTCTCTTGAATTAATAAATAAATTTGAATCCTGGAACCACCAAGGGCCATGTTCATGTGATAAATGATATATCATTTTGGACCTTAATGCAATTTCTATTCTTTCAATTACATTGAATAGTAAGAGCCTGAGCGCGCTATCAAATTCGTATAAAGCTATTACATCTTCAAACTTACTGTTGGGCTTAAATAGATGATTGATTTTATCAGCCTGCATCGGCCACCAGTAACCGGCCAAGCGATAATAGCTGGTATTAGATAAGAAACATGCAGCAAGTGGTTCATCTGCAATTATTAAACCTCTTGTTTTAAGCTGAATTAGTTGATCGGAAATAGTAGTTGCTGGTTTATTACAGGTCATATGGCGGTTACAAACTAAAATGCCTTCCCAAAAGGTATAACCCATCAGGAAGGCATCTATAATGAATGATAAAGTAGTAAAAGCAAAAGACTCACCCTGGGACGCTGTTCTTAAGGGTAGCGTGGTGAGTACTGTTAGTACGAAGATACGTTTTTTCTTTTGCTTTTTGTCATGCTATTAGCGCTTTGTTATCCTCTTCTTGTATTCACTTTATATTCACCAACTTTCACGCCATCGTCCCGCAGCATGGTGAGTGCCAGTTCTTTTTGATCTGCTTTTATTTTGATGAGGGTACGTTTACCTTCTGTGGGGCCACCGCCTATAACCAGCGGGTAAGTATGTTTACCTGCTTCAGGAGCATACACGCCGTATTTATGAGTATGTCCGCATACGAGCAGATCTATTTTGTACTTGTCGAAGAGTGGGCCAAATAGTTTCCGGCAGTGCACCGTGCCATGCCAGTCGTCTGAATGGTAGTGGGGAATATGCATCATCACTACCCGGAATTTAGCTTTCTTGAATGCTTTGGTTTGCATTTGCTGTTCCAGCCATTGGGCCTGCTGTTCCCGGTAAGTATCAAAATCCACTATCCCGGCATAAACGGGAGCAGTATCTTCTTTATCTTCTCCAGTGTCAATAACGATGGCATGTACCGGTCCATGGGTAAACGAAAAGAAGTTATTGTGGCCGGGATTGTCGAAATAGTTGTGCCATTCCTGGCGGAATTTACCCCGCGTTTCATGATTGCCCCTTACATACATAAAAGGGATTTGTGTGCTGAAGGTATCTCCGCAGGCGGTGAGCATATGATCTATGATCTGCTTTTCATCTGATTGATAATCAAAGATATCGCCGTTAAAAAATACAAAATCATAAGGATCCTGCCCGTTCAGTCCCATCAGATGGGGGATAGATGCCGGCCGGTCATGGATATCGTTCATGATCACCCAGGATACTTCCCGGGAGTTGGGATCAGGGGTAGTAAAAGAATATACTTCGCTTTCGATAGTATTGCCATAGGTAAGTTTGTAGGGTTGAAAATCCACAATATCCTTTGAGCATACCTTATAGCTGTATTTTTTACCTGGTAACAGGCCTTCCAGTTGTATTTTATGCAGCCGGTTGTAGGCTGTGACGATGCCATGGCTTACCAGATGTGCTTTTTTATCCAACTGCCCGTTTTCGCCATATTCTACCCAGCTGTAACAGGGGCGGGAGGTAAGCCACATGATGGTCATGGTATTGGCAGTAGGGCATTGGAGGTAAGGTTTACATAAAAAAGCGTGCTCGTCGGCCAGGGGAGCATCAGTATCCGGGGATTGCCCCGGGAACATCGCTTTGGCAGCAATCGGAGCAAGGCCTATTGTGCCAAGCAGTCCGGCTTTTGAAAGGTTACCCAGAAAACTGCGCCGGGTTAAAGGATTTTTAGTCACTTTTAAATTAGTTTTATGAGAGATGATTTTACAGGAACAACGTTAAATATAGCATGTAAGGGCAGGATATTGCATAAAAATTATATGGCCGGAAAAATATACAGCAGTTGTTCGATGACTTCATTATAAATATATAAAAAACATATTTGATAGATGCCGCTTTGGTCTCCCGCCATACCAACCGGGGCTAACAGATCATTGGGGGCTGTTAACTCCTGCAAACAGGCATTTTTCATCAAATCACGTTTTGAATTTCTATCATTAACTATTACCTTTGCGCAAATTTTATAAACCACTCTTTTTGAGGGTGGTTTGCTTAAATAAAGGATTTAACTTTTAAGTATTTATAAACCTTTTTTAAAATATGCCTAACACAGGTAAGATCAAACAAATAATCGGTCCCGTGGTGGACGTGCATTTTGAAGGAAAATTGCCCGAAATCTACAACGCATTGGAATTAACCCGTGAAAACGGTCAGGTAGTTGTGCTGGAAGTACAGCAGCACCTGGGAGAAGACAGCGTTCGTACTGTGGCAATGGACTCTACAGACGGTTTAGTACGTGGTATGGCCGTAGTAGATAAAGGTGCACCTATTAAAATGCCGATCGGTGATCAGATTAAAGGACGTTTGTTCAACGTGGTAGGTGAAGCTATTGATGGTTTAAGCCCTATCGACGCTTCTAACGGTAATCCTATTCACCGTCAGCCGCCAAGATTTGAAGATCTCGCTACCGATACGGAAGTACTGTTTACCGGTATTAAAGTAATTGACCTGATCGAGCCTTATGCAAAAGGTGGTAAGATTGGTTTGTTCGGTGGTGCTGGTGTGGGTAAAACCGTATTGATCCAGGAATTGATCAACAACATCGCAAAAGGACACGATGGTTTGTCCGTATTTGCTGGTGTGGGTGAGCGTACCAGGGAAGGTAATGACCTGATGCGTGAAATGATCGAGGCTGGTATTGTGAAATATGGCGAAAAGTTTAAAGAATCCATGGAGCATGGAGGTTGGGAACTTTCTTCAGTAAATATGGAAGAACTCAAAAACTCCCAGGCTACCTTTATCTTCGGTCAGATGAACGAACCCCCTGGAGCACGTGCGCGTGTGGCCCTGTCAGGTTTAACAATGGCTGAATATTTCCGTGATGGGGATGGTACTGCCGAAAGTGGCCGTGATATCCTGTTCTTCGTGGACAACATCTTCCGTTTTACCCAGGCAGGTTCTGAAGTATCTGCACTGTTAGGCCGTATGCCTTCTGCGGTGGGTTATCAGCCTACACTGGCTACTGAAATGGGACTGATGCAGGAACGTATCACTTCTACCAAAAACGGTTCCATTACCTCCGTACAGGCGGTATACGTACCTGCGGATGACTTGACCGATCCGGCTCCTGCTACTACCTTCTCTCACCTGGATGCTACTACGGTACTGGATCGTAAGATCTCGGATCTGGGTATCTACCCTGCGGTAAACCCACTGGAATCTACTTCCCGTATCCTGAGCCCTGCTATTGTGGGTGAATCTCACTACAACTGTGCACAGCGCGTGAAAATGATCCTGCAACGTTATAAGGAGTTACAGGATATCATTGCGATCCTGGGTATGGATGAATTGAGCGATGAAGATAAACTGACGGTATCACGTGCACGTCGTGTACAACGTTTCCTGTCACAGCCTTTCCACGTGGCAGAACAGTTTACCGGTCTGAAAGGTGTACTGGTACCGATCGAAGAAACTATCCGTGGCTTTAACATGATCATGGACGGTGAAGTGGATGAGTATCCTGAAGCAGCGTTCAACCTGGTAGGTTCTATCGATGATGCCATTGAAAAAGGTAAGAAACTGCTGGAATCAGCTAAGAATTAGAATTAAAGCAGGTGAAAAGTGAGTGCGTAGCACTTCACTTTTCACTTATAACTATACACTAGCATGCAATTAGAAGTATTAACACCAGAAAGAAAACTGTTTTCCGGAGAAGTATACGGTGTACAACTGCCTGGAATTGACGGTTCTTTTGAAATACTCGATAAACACGCACCATTGATTGCTGCCCTGGGAAAGGGTAAGATGAAAGTGTTGAAAGACAAAGCAAATGCAGAGCTTTTCACTATTGATGGTGGTTTTGTGGAAGTATTGCGTAATAAAGCTACTGTACTGGTTGAAGGTGCAGCTGTAGCAGCCAAGTAAATGACAGGCCATTCAAAAGTGGCTTAAAATAATAGAGGCCGGGTAGGAATGCCCGGCCTTTCGTTTGTCCTAACTATTCCAATCTAAAATGACCCTGTTAATTGCCGGCAGGAATGCCGGCCGGGGGGTTATCAAAATAATCAGTTATATACAGGCAGTACAGACTGTACATCCGTCTCTTTTGTTCCCCCTGCATTGTTGTAGGGCCTAAGCTTATTTTATACCAGTGAATATTAAAGAGGTAAACAATACTGCACATTTATGACCCGGTTGTGACCGTACAACAGGTACACTATAGCAGCGATGGTTATTCTAAGTAGCAACCGGTCAATTGTCCTGGCTCATAGCAAAAACAGTACGTCAAATGAAGAAAACTTATAAAATCCGGCATTTGGGTTCATAGGTTATCTTCATAGGTATTGATCCATCAATAGGGCTATTACCGGTATTTTAAACGGGTTGGATCACTTTTCTGCAGTCCGGTAATATGATATTAGCAAGTTATTTAAATTGTATAGGATATCTCCCGTTCATTTTATTCATTCATTGAATGAGTAAATGCTACCAAGTGTAAGTCGTACATTAGCAATAAACTGAAAGGAAGGAATAAAAATGAGGTTGCCAGCTTACAGTTAATTTAAGCTGGGATCTATAGGAAAGTTGGCCATCAGGGCAAAATTATTACCCAGGTTCCGGAGCGACTGTTGCCAGATATTCTGGTCTTTTTCTTCAAATATCAGGGTCTTGTTACTTTCAGAAAGGATCCATGATTTTTCCTTGAATTCTCCTTCCAGCTGCCCGCTGGTCCAGCCTGAATAACCAATAAAGAATTTAATCTGCTGCAGGTCCAGCTGCCCGGTATTGATCATATGGACCACATCCTCAAAATTACCGCCCCAGTATATGCCGGGTATCACTTCCAACCCGCCCTTGATAAGCTGCGGCTGCTGGTGTACAAAATGGATGGTATCCATTTGTACGGGCCCTCCATAATATACAGGGATATTAGGCATCACCACATCTGGTACCAGCTCGTCTAAACGCTGGTCAAATATCTTATTGATAACGAAGCCAAAACTTCCCTTGTCCTGGTGTTCACAGAGTAAAACGACGGTGCGGGCAAAATTCGGATCTTTCAGAAATGGATCGGCTATTAATAAAATGCCGGGCGACAAGTTAACCATAAGCATACAATTTTATCGCTGAACCAAATTTAACTAATTGATATCAAGTACTGTAGTTAATTTTTTATATCCGGCAATTTTCGATGGAACAGCTGCCTGCTGCGATGATGATGGACAGGCGTTTCCGTTAATCTCTCACTGCCGGGCCTATGATGGGCTTGATACAAAAAAATAAAGGAGGCTAGAAAGCCTCCTTACCATTTTATCAACCAAAATCTAAATCGCTTATGGAACGAATCCACGTCGATGTATGTAGAAAATTTAAGTTCTTTGTTTAAGTGATACTAAGCAAAATTAGTACCAGTTTTGTAAAGCAAAGTTAAGGAATCTCACATAAAAAAATCGTGCTTTCCCCCGTTAAAATTACGTTAAAGTGATGTTGTTTTGATAGAGTCAAGCTGGTAAGCCATCTCAAGGATCTAATTTTGTATCATAGTTGCTATAGCAATCATTGATGTTTAACAAATTAATAGGCTGTAACCGCTGATTCTTTAAGTATATTTAAGGCTTTACAACACTTTTCATGATACCATTGAAGAAAATATTTCCTGTAATTGTAGTCCTAATTACCCTGTCACTGTTGGGAATTATCTACATTCAGGTGAATTGGATTAAGAGTGCATCCGTGATCAAGAAAGAGCGGATAGATCAGAATATTAACAGTGCCGTGAATGAAATTGTGGAAACTATCCTCTTAAGACAGGGTGTTCCTATGCGGTTTAAGGTAAATGCGGTAGATAATTCCGGCAAAGGATTGGGAATTGACAAGTCATTTGAGCTAAAAGGCGAGTACATCCCCCCACCAAGTAACCGGTTCACCCCTGATGAAATACAGAAGCTCATCAGCAGCACCCTGAAAAAGCAGGGCCTGGACACTACTTTTGAATTTGCGATTGCAGGTCCGGCTACTTTTGACGGTGGCGTAAAAATGCAGTCTGCCGGTTTTGGAGAAATGTGGGTACAGGCTGGCAAAGATAGTGTGAACTATAAATGGAAATATGCCCCACTCAGTACTTTTGACCAGATCTCCGACAGAACAGAAACGCTGATCATGCTCATGCCCAGCTCCAATGATTCCCTGATGGTACAACTGGGGACAATGATTGCTGGTAGTGTGTTGTTTACCATCATCATTATTACAGCATTTGCACTTACCATCCGTACCATGTTGAACCAGAAAAAGCTGTCTGAAATAAAATCAGACTTTATCAATAACATGACGCATGAGCTCAAAACGCCACTGGCTACCATATCGCTGGCTATTGATGCTATCGGGAATGAAAAGGTGATGGACAACAAGGAAAAGATCCGCTATTTCTCGGGTATCATCAAGGAGGAAAACAAACGGATGAACAAACAGGTGGAAAGCATTCTGCAATCCGCGCTGCTGGAAAAAGAAGAAATTGGACTTAACCTGCAGGCTACTGATGCGCACCATGTGATTCAAAATACTGTGGATAACCTGCAACTACAATTGGTGGCTAAAGGTGGTAAGGCGGATCTTCACCTGGATGCTATTAATCCGGTGATCAAAGCGGATGATGTACACTTCTCCAACCTGATTTTTAACCTGATGGATAATGCCATCAAATACTCCAATGAAAACCTGGAAGTAAAAATAACCACCTTTAATACCCGCAATAGTCTGATTGTTACCATTGCGGATAATGGGATCGGGATGAACCGGGATACGGTTTCCCGTATCTTTGAAAAATTTTACCGCGCACACACCGGCAATGTACACAATGTAAAAGGCTTTGGTCTGGGACTTGCTTATGTAAAAGCAATTGTAGATGCCCACAAGGGAAAAATAAAAGTAGAGAGTACATTGGGTAAAGGCAGTAAATTTACATTGGAATTTCCGCAGGATTAATAAATAGCATCATGGCATTAAGTGAAAAAGAAATACAGTATTTTAAAAACCCGATAGCCGTTCCCGGTATGGGATTGTCCATGCAGGAAAAGCTGAAGGAAGCGAGGGTATTAGTGGTAGGCGCGGGCGGATTGGGATGCCCGGTGATACAATACCTGAGCACCAGTGGCATAGGAGTGATCGGTATTGCCGACTATGGTACTATCCGGGAAGAAGATATGCACCGGCAGCCGCTCTATCAACTGCAGAACTTAAAGAAGTATAAAGCTACGATGGCGGCCAGCCGTTTATGGGCTACCAACCCTTTTACCAAACATTACCCGCTACTACTGCAGGTAAAGCCGGATAACATCGGTGCTTTACTGGATGGGATGGATCTGGTAATTGATTGTTCCCAGCATTTTCCTACCCATCTGATCATCAATGATGCCTGTGTAAAACATAATAAGCCTTTTGTAATAGCAGAAGTGCATAACTGGATAGCCTGGTGGGGAGGGTTTAATATTCCTCCGGCAGATGGCAGTCCGGCACCTACTTTCCGCTGTGCGATGGATAAGATAGAGGAATACCGCAACTTTGATGCAGGGGCCATGTCTGTTACACATGGTGCTACCGGCATGCATGTGGTCAATGAAGTGGTAAAATATTTTATTGAAGTACCTGGTGGGCTGGCCGGCAAACTCTACAGCATGGATTATCTGCATAATAAAATGGAGATACAACAACTGGAAGCCAATAGTACTATACTGGCAGATACGGTTGCCCATGGTATTTTAACTGCAGATGATTATGGTATTGAAATACTGCCGGATATTGAAGACTAACCGCTGCTTATTAACTGCTTTTACTCGGCTGCCCGGTAGGGTACGGTAAAGATAACGCTGCGGCATTTGCTGCAAATCTAACTGCATACATGCGAAAAATTAAGACCTTACTACTCTGGGCTGCATCCATATATATACTGGTGGGAGTGGGATTATATGCTTTTCAAAAAAAAATAATCTTCCGCCCCGAATCATTATCAGATGATTACAAATTCGAGTTCAATATACCGTTTGAAGAACTGCGTATTCCCATCAATCCTAAAGAACAGCTAAGTGCTATCCTGTTTAAAGCCAGTCAGCCCAAAGGCATCGTATTATACTTTCATGGTAATATGAAGCACATCGGTTTCTACGGAAAGTATGTACCCAACTTCACCAGCCAGGGATATGATGTGCTGATGATGGACTACCGCACTTTTGGTAAAAGTACCGGTGAGCTGAGCGAAGCGCTGATTTACCAGGATGCATTGCATATGTACCAGATTGCCAGGAAACGTTTTGAACCGGGACAGATCATTATCTATGGCCGCTCCCTGGGAACAGGTATTGCCGCACAACTGGCGGCAGTGAGAGACTGCAAGCGGCTGATTCTCGAAGCGCCTTATTACAGCGTGGAAGACGTGGCTAAACATTTTATTCCCTTCTATCCACATGGCCTCCTGCTGGAATTTAAATTTCCCACTTATACCTATTTGCCAAAGGTAACAGCACCCGTGAGTATCTTCCATGGTACCGATGACCATACCATCCCTTATGCTTCCGGCGAAAAGCTAAAACAATACTTTAAACCGGGTGATGAATTCATTTCCATTAAAGGTGCTACACATAATAACCTGAATGATTACCCGCTGTTTCATCAACGGTTGGATGAAATGCTTAAATAGCTGTTACCGTACACTTCCTGTACTAAAATCGGACAAATTGTATATTAATAATATGTATATACGATTTTACAACAAGAGGATAATATCCTGGCATTTTCTTCGTGGCATAAAAACCAGTGCCGGGGGAAAATGCAGCCGTAAAGTATTTACAAACAGTGTAAGCAGCAGCTATGTTTAAAAGCTATTTTAAGATTGCCTGGCGTCATCTTCTGAAAAACCGTCAGTTTACTTTCCTCAACCTGGTAGGGCTATCCACCGGACTAGCCTGTGCATTGCTGATTTATTTATGGGTGCATGATGAAATGTCTTTTGACCGGTTTCATCAGAAAGATGCGCAGTTATTCCAGGTAATGGAAAACCAGCCACTTACCGATGGAGTAAGAACGGTGGCCGAAACACCAGCCCCATTGGCAGAAGCCTTGCTGAAAGTAATGCCGGAAGTGGAATATGCTACGGTTACCACCCCTGCTTCCTGGTTTCCCAGAATGGCGATTGTCACAGAGGATAAGCATATTAGTGCGGCAGCATTATTCGCAGGTAAAGATTACTTCAACATCTTTTCTTATGGCCTTTTGCAGGGCAATATATCCGAGGTACTCAGCGACAAAAATGGTATTGTCATATCAGAAAAACTGGCGTTGTCCTTATTTCATACCACAGATAACGTGATTGGTAAAACGATGGAGTGGCAGATCGATCAGTTCAAAAAAACAGGGATGATCACCGGTATCTTTAAAGGTACCCCGGCTAATTCTTCTGTTCAGTTTGATGTGGTATTATCCTTTGATGCATTCTCAGCATTGATTGGAGGACCAGGCACGCTGGATGGGCCAGGTCCGTTTCAAACTTACCTGGTAGTAAAGAAAGGCACCAACATTGCGCGGTTCAACGATAAGCTGAGCGCTTTTATGACAAGCCATAGCAAAGGTGCTGCCCGCAACTTGTTCCTGAAACCTTATGGCGACAATTACCTTTACGGCCATTATGAAAATGGCGTACAGGCAGGTGGCAGGATAGGGTATGTAAAGCTGTTTGCGCTGATCGCCGTCTTTATCCTGGTAATAGCAGGGATCAATTTTATGAATCTTTCCACCGCCAAGGCTGCCGGACGGATGAAAGAAATAGGTATCCGGAAATCTATCGGCGCCAACCGCGATACGCTGGTGATACAATACCTGGGAGAATCCCTGCTGATGAGCTGCCTGGCGTTGATTGCTGCCCTGTTGCTGGTATGGCTCTTTTTACCACAGTTTAATGAAATTACCGGTAAGCAACTGGCAGTTCGTGCTGATATAAACATGATAACAGCTATTGCAGGAATTACCTTACTGACAGGCTTACTGGCGGGCAGTTATCCAGCTTTATATCTCTCCGGATTTGAGCCGGTCAACATCCTGAAGGGAAAGCTTAAAAATACAATCGGCGCATTATGGGCCAGAAAGGGATTAGTGGTTTTTCAGTTTGCGATGTCTGTATTATTCATGGTGGCAGTAATGGTAGTATACCGGCAAATAGCTTATGTGCAAACTAAAAACCTGGGCTACGATAAGGATCATGTTATTTATTTTGATGCAGAGGGCAGGGTACCGGCCAATATCCCGGATTTTCTTGCTGCACTGAAAAGCATTCCCGGTGTAGTAAATGCTTCTGGTATGGTGGGCAATGTGCTGGGAGGGCCTTCACTGGGTATTCCCTGGAAGGAGCCGGAGGGTGGGGATACGAAGGTGATCCAGTTCAGGCAATTCCTGCTGAATTACGGTATGATGGAAACCCTGGGATTGGAAATGGCGGCAGGACGTGCCTTTTCACGCAACTTTGGTGCAGACAGCCTGAAGGTGATCTTTAATGAGGCCGCGATTAAAGCCATGGGTATCCGGGACCCAATAGGAAAAGTCATCAATCTCGGTGGTGTGAACCGCGAGATTATCGGGGTGGTGAAAAACTTCCATTTTCAGTCCCTGCATGAAGCAATAAAGCCCTTGTTCTTTAACCTGGATCTGAACGGTAGTACTATTATGGTAAAGATCCAGGCAGGCCAGGAAAAGCAGGTAACAGAACGGTTAGCCGCTTTTTATAAGACCTATAACCCCGGATTTGTGTTTGATTATAAATTCCTGGATGATGATTACCAGGCGCAATACCAGGCAGAGAAGCGGGTAGCAGCGCTTTCAAAATACTTTGCAGGATTTGCCATACTGATATCCTGTCTGGGATTGTTTGGGCTGGCTGCATTTACAGCGGAAAAGCGACGTAAGGAAATCAGTATCCGGAAAGTGCTGGGAGCTTCCGTGAGTAATGTGGTGGTGCTGTTGTCAACAGATTTCCTGAAGTGGGTAGGTATTGCCATCGTTATTGCTACCCCACTGGCCTGGTGGATCATGCATCACTGGCTGAATGCCTTTGCCTACCATATCCGCCTGGGGGCAGACATTTTCTTAATAACAGGTGCTACCATGCTCCTCATTACGATGCTCACCGTGAGCTACCAGGCAGTCAAAGCTGCTATTGCTAATCCGGTGAAGGGAATTGAAGAAAGCTGTTAAGAAAGCTGTTAGTCGTTAGCTATTAGCTGTTAGCATTATGTTTTGTTGTTTCTCTGGTTTCCTTCAACGGGCTATTGGCAGCACGGATGGCGCTAAAAGCTAAAAGCTAACGGCTAACAGCTTCTTTTATCTCGCTCCGTTTTTCTCCTACTTTCAAGTCGTGCTTCAGGCCCAGTTTAAGCGCATAGTTTTCTACCTGGTGACCGGAAGGAAAGCCAAAGCAGACAGGGTACTTATAATCTTTTACGATGTTGCGGATAATTTCATATTCTGTTTGTCCGAACGGCGTATCAGTTTCCTGACCGTCGGTGAAGCCGCCTACTACCAGTCCGGCCAGTTTTTCGAGCCAGCCGGCACGTTTCAGGTTGTACATCATGCGGTCTACGTTATACCGGTATTCTCCGATATCTTCCAGCAGGAGTATTTTACCTTTGGTATTGATCTGGGAGCGGGTACCAGACAGATTGGCCAGCAGGGACAGGTTGCCGCCTACCAATATGCCGCTGGCATGACCGGTACGGCTTAGCTCATGCGTAGGATGGCTATAGCGGTAACTTTTACCTTTCAATGCCAGGTGCAGGCTATTTACATATTCATTATCAGCTGTTTGAGGAGTGATACCACTACACATCATGGAATGGAGTGTGGGGATCCCGAATTGTTCCTGTATATGTGCATGCAGTGCGGTAATATCGCTGTAGCCACATAACCATTTGGGATGTTTGCGAAAGCGGGTAAAGTCCAGTTTGTCCAGCAGGCATACCATACCATAACCGCCCCGGCCAAATACGATGGCCTTTATTTCCGGGTCGTCCAGCATATCCTGCAGCTCTTCCAGCCGCAGCTCATCCGGAGCGGAGAAGTTATGGAAACTGGTACCTACCGTAATACCCAGATGTACGCGGTAGCCCATATTATTCAACACACCCGCTGCAAATTCTGCTGCCTGTAATTCCATCTTACTGCTGGAGCAGGTAACACCTATCAAATCACCTTTTTTTAGATATGGTGGTATTTTTATCATTGTTCAACGCTTTATTTACCTTTGCCGACTAGTAGCCCTGTATTCAAATCACATTTTTAGTACTTAACTTACCGGCATTATAAGGAAAGTTACTTGTTGGCTAAGGTGATAAATTGTTTTGGCTATACCAAAAACTACAATACGAATTGAATTTATTTAAGCATTCTTTAAGATAATATGGCAAAATTTAATAGATATTTAATAACCGCCGCTTTACCCTATGCAAATGGCCCCGTACACATCGGGCACCTGGCAGGATGTTATCTCCCGGCAGATATTTATGTGCGTTATCTCCGCAGTACCAAAGCTGATGTGAAGTTTGTAGGTGGAACAGATGAACATGGTGTGCCTATCACGATCAAAGCCATGCAGGAAAATGTATCTCCCCTGGATATTGTGGACAAGTATTACAAAATCATCAATGACAGCTTTGCTGCCATGGGTATTTCCTTCGATATCTTTTCCCGTACCAGCCGCGAAATACACCATAAAACGGCGTCCGACTTTTTCCTGAAAATGTACCAGGATGGTTTGTTTGAAGAAAAGGAAACGGAACAATACTATGATGAAGAGAAAAAAGTATTCCTGGCCGACCGCTATATTATAGGGACTTGCCCTAAATGTGGTAACGACAAGGCTTATGGCGACCAATGCGAGCGCTGTGGTAGTTCATTAAGCCCGGAAGAACTCATCAACCCGCATTCAGCCCTGAGCGATGCGGTACCGGTGAAAAGGAAAACCAAACACTGGTACATGCCCCTGCAAAATTATGAGCCGTGGCTGAAAGAATGGTTACTGGAAGGGCATAAGGAATGGAAGAATAATGTATACGGTCAGTGTAAAAGCTGGATCGATAACGGATTGCAAAGCCGTGCGATGACGCGCGACAGCAACTGGGGCATTAAAGTGCCTTTGCCTGATGCAGAAGGTAAGGTGCTGTACGTATGGTTTGATGCACCTATCGGGTACATTTCTGCTACCAAGGAGTTGACAGAAAACTGGGCCGACTACTGGTGTAAAGACGATACCAAACTGGTGCACTTTATCGGGAAAGACAATATCGTTTTCCACTGTATCATTTTCCCGGCGATGTTAAAGGCGCACGGCAATTTTGTGCTGCCGGAAAATGTGCCCGCCAATGAATTCCTGAATATTGAAGGGGAGAAGGTATCTACTTCCCGTAACTGGGCGGTGTGGGTACACGAATATATTAAAGACTTCCCTGATCAGCAGGATGTGCTCCGTTATGTATTGTGCAGTACTGCTCCGGAAACAAAAGACAATGACTTCACCTGGAAAGATTTCCAGGACCGTAATAATAATGAGCTGGTAGCCATCTTTGGTAATTTTGTAAACCGTACGATGGTACTCATGCACAAGCTGTGCGGAGGTAAAGTACCTGTTTTTCATGAGTCGGTGAAAGATGCGAAGGATGAAGCTTTGCTGAAAAGTCTGGGAGAAGCAAAAACGAAGATCCAGGACGCCCTGGAAAACTTCCGCTTCCGCGATGCCCTTGCAGAAGTAATGAATGTGGCCCGCGAAGGTAACCGGTATCTGCAGGAAAAAGGTCCATGGCTGCTGGCTAAAACACCGGAAATGCAGGCCGAAAACCAGGCGGCTATCGATAACTGCCTGCATATGTGTTTGCAGCTGACGGCTAACCTGGCCATTTTCTGTCATCCATTCCTGCCATTTACTGCCAGGAAAATATGCCACATGCTGAAAGTGGTTGATAAAATGCTGGATTGGGAAAATGCAGGTAGCATCAAATTGCTGAGCGTAGGATACACTTTACGCGCGCCGGAGCTGCTATTTAAAAAGGTGGAGGACGAACAGGTGAAAGATCAGGTAGATAAGCTGCACGCGGGCCTGAAAAAGAGCGCGGTAGCTGCACCTGCCCCTGAAGCTGCTCCTGAAGTACCTGCCAAAGCAGCGATTACTTTTGATGACTTCGCCAAACTTGACCTGCGTGTAGGGACCATCCTGCAGGCAGAGAAAGTGGAAAAAGCGGATAAACTGCTGAAACTCCTGGTGGATATTGGTACAGAACAGCGTACAGTGGTTTCCGGTATTGCCATGCACTTTGCACCAGAAGAAATTGTAGGCAAACAGGTAACCCTGGTAGCCAACCTGGCCCCCCGCAAAATGCGCGGTATCGAAAGCCAGGGCATGATCCTCATGGCCGAAGACAATGGTAAACTCGTTTTCGTAAATCCTGCTGATGCAGTGAAAGCGGGGAGCGAAGTTAAATAAGCTGTTAGCCTTTAGCTGTTAGCTTTTAACATTGATGTTATGTTGTTTAAATATTATAAAGCCGGTGTGAACTTCGCATCGGCTTTATTGTTATATTATCTGAGAATATATTGAAAACCATTGTATTAACCCCTTATGAGAAATTTCAGAAATTTAACTGTCTGGCAAAAATCAATCGTGCTTAGTGTACAGGTATACGAGTTAAGCCGTACTTTCCCCCGGAAGAAAAATTTGGACTGACAAACCAGCTCAGAAGGGCTGTGGTTTCTATTTCCAGCAATATTGCAGAAGGGTCTCCAAATCTACAGATGCACATTTTAAAAAGTTCCTGGAAGATGCTATTGGCTCTGCTTTTGAGGTAGAATCACAGCTGGTGATAACCAGCCAGGTGTATACCCATTTGCAGGAAAACATAGAAAAACTCTTTCCTTTGATGAAGGAAGTACAAAAAATGCTAAATTCATTGATAGAAAAATTGAAGATATAATCGCAGTTGGCTAATCGGTTAATTAACACAACACCATCGCTAAAAGCTAACGGCTAAAAGCTAACAGCTATGAAAAGACACATTAACAAAGTTGCTGTATTGGGGTCTGGGGTAATGGGATCGCGTATTGCGGCCCATTTTGCGGGTATTGGCGTACAGGTATTACTGTTGGATATTGCACCAAAAGAACTGAATGATGCGGAAAAAGCTAAGAATTTGACATTAGACAGTCCGGCTGTGAAAAACCGTATCGTAAATGAAGCCTTACAGGCTGCTATCAAATCAAACCCTTCACCGGTATATACCAAGGCGGTGGTGAAACGTATCCGGACGGGCAACTTTACGGATGATATGAAGCAGATCGCCGACTACGACTGGATCATTGAGGTGGTAGTAGAAAACCTGGATATCAAGAAGTCTGTGTTTACAGAAGTGGAAAAGTACCGTAAACCGGGTACGCTGATCACTTCCAATACTTCGGGCATTCCTATTCACCTGATGACAGCAGGCCGCAGCGAAGATTTTCAAAAGCATTTCTGTGGTACTCACTTCTTTAATCCACCACGTTACCTGCGGTTGCTGGAAATCATTCCTACACCGCATACCGATCCGGAGGTTGTGGATTTTCTGATGCATTATGGGGATCTGTACCTGGGTAAAACAACCGTGCTGTGTAAGGATACACCTGCGTTTATTGCCAACAGGGTGGGCGTATTTTCTATCATGGCTATTTTCCATATCATGGAAGAAATGAGCCTGGGGATCGACGAAATAGATGTGCTGACCGGTCCCATCATTGGCCGGCCTAAATCGGCTACTTTCCGTACAGCGGATGTGGTGGGTATTGATACCCTGGTAAAGGTAGCCAAAGGCGTCATGGATAACTGTCCGGACGATGAGGCGATCAGTATCTTTAAAATTCCGCCTTTCCTCCAAACGGTAGTGGATAATAAATGGCTGGGAGATAAAACCGGCCAGGGATTCTATAAGAAAACAAAAGGAGCTGGTGGATCGGAAATACTGACGCTCAACCTGCAAACTATGGAATACGGGCCTAAACAAAGACCCAAATTCGGCAGTATTGATGCGGCAAAGCCGGTAGAAGACCTGAAACAGCGGATCCGTATGCTGGCAGCTGCAACAGATAAGGCAGGTCAGTTTTATCAACAGTTTCATGCCTACCTGTTTTCCTACGTATCTCACCGTATCCCTGAAATAGCAGACGACCTCTATAAAGTAGATGACGCGATGAAAGCAGGATTTGGATGGGAAATAGGGGCGTTTGAAACCTGGGACCTCCTGGGAGTAGAGGCTTCCGTAAAGCTGATAGAAGCAAAAGGACTGACGGTAGCACCCTGGGTAAAAGAGATGCTGGCCAAAGGAATCAAACAATTCTACAAAGCAGAAAACGGTAAAAAACTGTATTACGATATTCCTTCTCAGACATATAAACCACTGCCAGGGGAAGGTTCCTTCCTGATCCTGGAAAACTTCTCCAACAATATTGTATGGAAAAACAGTGCCTGCAATTTGTATGATATCGGAGATGGGGTAGTTTGCCTGGACTGGAAAACCAAAATGAATACTATCGGTGGAGAAGTGCTGGAAGGGGTGAATAAAGCCGTAGACCGGGCTGAAAAGGATTTCCGGGGGCTGGTGATCGGAAATGACGGCACTAACTTTTCGGCAGGTGCTAATGTAGGCATGATCTTTATGCTGGCGGCGGAACAGGAATACGATGAGCTGGACATGGCAGTAAGGCTGTTTCAGAAAACAACCATGCGGCTGCGCTATTCTGCTATACCGGTGGTAGTAGCTCCGCATGCACTGACGCTGGGCGGTGGTTGCGAAATGTGCCTGCATGCAGATAAAGTGCAGGCCAGCGCTGAAACATATATCGGACTGGTAGAACTGGGTATCGGGGTTATTCCCGGTGGTGGCGGCAGCAAGGAAATGGCATTGCGTGCCAGCAATGAATTTATAGAAGGCCGTATTGAAGAAGAGCCGTTGAAAGACCGGTTTATGACAGTGGCTACAGCCAAGGTGGCTACCTCAGCACATGAAGGCTTTGATATGGGTGTTTTAAGGCCCGGTATTGACGAAATCACGATGAACCCTGGCAGATTGATTGCTGATGCCAAACGCAGCGTAATTGCCCTGGCTGATGAAGGATATACCCGCCCTGTAGAAAGACAAGATGTAAAAGTACTGGGTAGAACAGGTATGGGGATGTTACTCACGGGGATCTACTCCATGCAGTTTGGTCATTACATTTCCGAACATGATGCCAAGGTAGCAGGTAAACTTGCTTACGTAATGTGCGGAGGAGATTTAAGTGAAGCTTCACTGGTGAGTGAACAATACCTGCTGAACCTGGAAAGGGAGGCGTTTCTCAGCCTTTGTGGAGAACGCAAAACATTGGAACGCCTGCAAAGTGTTATCAAAACGGGTAAGCCCATACGAAACTGATAACAACTGTAAATTATATATAGCGGCCTGCTGAAGAGATCTTTTCAGCAGGCCGCTTTTTTTGATGTCATAACAGGAAAATAGCTCATTTCTTAGCGTATTGTTAAAGTCCGCTCAAACTAACATTTATCATGTTTCCTGGCAGATAAAAGTGGTACATTTGAGTTATTACATACCCATTAAATAACAACCCCATACCTGCTACAACTGGATACTTTAAGTAATAGGAAAATTGTATTCATTAATCTAAAAATATATTAAGATGAAAAGGTTGGAAAACAAAGTAGCGCTCATTACCGGCGGTGCTGGAAGCATTGGACAAACAACAGCAAAATTATTTTTGGAAGAAGGAGCGAAGGTCGTATTGGTAGATCTGGATGAGGCTGCTTTGAAACAGGCAGTGGCAGGCCTGGGAAGTGATAAAGTGGATTATGTGGTGGCCAATGTAACAAAGGCGACGGATGTGGAACGTTATGCACAGGAAACGGTGAAGAAATTTGGTAAAATAGATGTGTTCTTTAACAACGCAGGCATAGAAGGGGTAGTAAAGCCTATTACCGAGTTTCCGGAAGATGTTTTTGATAAGGTAATGGCAGTAAACGTGAAAGGGGTATTCCTGGGATGTAAATATGTGCTGCCTCAGATGAATGATGGCGGAAGTATGATCATCACCTCTTCGGTAGCCGGATTGCATGGCTCTGCTGATTTTGTGGCCTATGTAGCGAGCAAACATGCTACTTTGGGTATCATGAAAACAGCCGCACTGGAAGCTGCACCAAGGAAGATCCGTGTCAATACGGTACATCCTTCTCCTGTAGATAACCGGATGATGCGTTCGATAGAAGAAGGTTATGCACCCGGTGCAGCTACAGAAGCCAAAAAAGGCCTGGAGTCCGGTATTCCGTTAGGCCGGTATGCGGCTCCGCTGGAAATCAGTAAACTGGTATTATTCCTGGGGTCTGATGACAGCCAGTTTATTACCGGTGCACAGTATGTGATTGATGGTGGTTCTTCCGCCAAATAAAGCATAAGTATTCATTACGTTCTTTCACAGTGGTTTCTTTATAATAGGAAGCTGCCAGGGAGAGGCTGAAATATAGAGAGGTAGTACCAGGTTCCTGGTATTATCTCTCTTTTTTTGTTAATAGACCCCGTGTCTGTGCCTGCATCTTTCTGGCACATTTTCCCCCGCTGAAGATTATTTTACCTACTATTTGCCTTGAAAAGGAAGCAAAAAACAAACGTAAACCTAATACAGGATAAAATCACCTGGTTGTAAACTCCTGTCAGGATTAACTAACAAAAGGTGTAAACCTATAGCAGGACTAGACCAATTGCTACCATGGGCCTACGTTTGCATAGGGATATCCCGTATATGTCCCGTATATATCCCGTATATATCCCGTAGATATCCCGACAATATAACTAGTCGGGATATCTACGGGATATCTATGGAATAACTCCGGGTTATCACTACTTTATATCAGACCACTTCCGGGATTTAAGGAAGGATAAGAAGGGGGTTACTATAGGTTGGGCCGGAGCCTGTGACCGGCCAGCTATGGTCAGCACCTGCTGTTCATCCCGCATTTATGACGCCGGGCAGCCCCAGGGTCCTTTTAAGTAATATTTATTAATTTAATATATTAATTAAGGAGGTTTAGCTAACTTTAGCCGGTAGTATTCATTTGATCACCATATTGTGACCACAAGTATTCGGAAATTGGCACCAGCCATTGGCTACCGTTACCCCCCTTGTGTATCGCAAGCAAAAACCTGAACATTGCCAGTTTTATCCTTACAGAATATTTCAAAAAGATATGGTGCGGTACAGGCGCTTACCAACGTTTCATTTGACGTGCCGGCAGGATGTGTATTTGGTGTCCTGGGACCCAACGGAAGTGGTAAAACCACATTACTGGGTATTGTGACCGATGTGCTGAAGGCCGATCAGGGAGATTTTACCTTATTGGACCAGCCGGCATCCGCCAGACAAAGGCAGCAGATAGGTACGTTGCTGGAAACGCCCAACTTTTACCATTATCTGAGTGGGTATCAGAATCTGAAAATAGCGGCTACTATTAAACAGCGTGGAGCCGATGATATTGAAAGGGTATTGAAGATAGCCGGGCTTACTGCGCGGCAACATTCTAAGTTTAAAACGTATTCCCTGGGGATGAAACAGCGTCTGGCCATCGCATCCGCATTACTGGGCGATCCGCAGGTGCTGATCCTGGATGAGCCTACCAATGGCCTAGACCCCGAAGGGATTGCAGAAGTAAGGGCACTGATCCGCCAGGTGGCCCAATCAGGCAAAACGATTATCATGGCCAGCCACCTGCTGGATGAGGTGGAAAAAGTGTGTACACATGTGGCCATTCTCCGGAAGGGCAATCTCCTGCTATCGGGGCCGGTTAGTGAAGTGATCAGCCGGAACGACTTTGTGGAAATCGGCAGCCGTAACAACCAGGCGCTCCGGGAGGTGATTACCCGGCATCCGGAGTATGTGTCTGTTGTAGAAGCAGGCGTAGTATTACAGGTTGTTTTCCGGGAAGAGCCGGATCCGGCGGCAATTAATGCCTGGTGTGCAGAACAGGGGATCTGGCTCACACATCTGCAGATACGGAAGAAGAGCCTGGAAACCGCATTTTTTGAAATTACCAACGCCTAAATCACCATGAAGCATATTATACATACCGAATGGCTTAAAGTAAAGGGATACCGCACCTTTTGGGTGCTGCTGCTGCTGGCAGTGGCTATTGTTCCGGCCGCCAATTATATCACGGCCGAAGTTACCTCCCAGGTGCAGCAAAAATCAAAGGAAATGCTGGTACTGAATGCCTATGATTTCCCGATGGTATGGCAAACGGTGGCTAATGTCAACAGCTATATTTCTGCTGCTTTTGGTTTTCTGATGGTGATACTGGTGTCTAATGAATTTACCTTTAAAACGCACCGGCAAAATATCATAGACGGATGGGAACGCCGCGAGTTTGTATTTTCCAAACTGTACTGGGTAGTGGCTTTTTCCCTGCTGGCAATGGTAGTGGCCATACTCACCGGCCTATGTTTTGGCTTTGCCTATAGTACCCACGATTTTAGCCTCGAAGGTTTCCGTTATATCTTTTATTACACGCTGCAAACAATGTTGTCCCTGTGTTTGGCGTTGTTGGCAGGGGTGTTTCTCCGTCGTGCGGGGCTGGCTATCGTACTTTACCTGGCTTATGCCATGATGATAGAGCAATTGCTGGTATCGATCCTGAAACGTTCTTCCCTGGGAGAGATCGGTGGGTTATTGCCTCTGCAAACAGGGGATGAGCTACTGCCCGTACCCACTTTTATCGGCACTATGATGGCCAGCCCGGATAAATATGATGAAGTGGTGTATCTCGGCTTCCTGTGCGGATATATTGTGCTGGCATTGTTCCTGGTATTCCGGAAAATGGAAAAAACAGACCTTTAACTAACACGATAAATAAAGCCGGATCAGCTGCCATGGCCCTGGAAAGCTGCCTTTTCAGTTTAAAATAATCTTAAGATTTGCATTTTAAATGGGAATGTATGCGATAGGTGTTAAATTTGTTGTTGAACGTAAAATGACTATAAAGTGGGAAAAGAAGAGAAAGTAATACTGGTAACAAATGACGATGGGGTAACGGCGCCGGGCATACGAGCATTGATCGAGGCAGTAGCACCTTTAGGTAAGGTCGTGGTGGTAGCTCCGGATAGCCCGCAATCTGGCAAAGGACATGCGATTACCATTGGGGTACCTTTACGTTTAAATCAGGTGGATATCTTTGAAGGGATAGAAGCCTGGCAATGCTCCGGCACGCCGGTAGACTGTGTGAAGCTGGCGCGGGACAAGATCCTGCACCGCAAACCGGATATCTGCGTAAGCGGTATCAATCATGGCGCTAACCATTCTATCAATATTATTTATTCCGGCACCATGTCGGCAGCGATGGAAGCGGCTATTGAAGGGATTCCTTCTGTAGGATTCTCTTACCTGGATTACAGCTTTGATGCCGACTTCACTTTACCGAAACAGGTGGCGCATACGGTAACGAAAAAAATGTTGCATAGTGAACTGCCCGCAGGTACACTGTTTAACGTAAATATACCAGTAGTAAAAGCGGCAGATTTCAGTGGAATAAAAGTTTGCCGGCAGGCAAACGCAAAATGGGTGGAAGAGTTTGATGAACGCCGGGACCCGCATGGCAAAAAGTATTACTGGCTCACCGGCGAATTTAAGAACCAGGATACCGGCAACGATACAGATGTGTGGGCACTGGAAAACAATTATGCATCATTGGTACCTGTGCAATTTGATTTAACCCACTATAAATTAAAGCAACAACTTGAAACAGAGTGGACATTTTAGGCTTCTCAATGTTGATACCATGTTTAAACGGGACAATCTGACTTTAGGAATTGTATTAGGGCTGATCACGCCTGTAGTCGCTTTTCTTTTATATTACCTGCTGGTATTCATGCCCAAAAATATCGGGCTCACAGAATTCCTGGAGGTACTGAAAGGGAATAAGCATATGATCCCTAAAGTAGTGAGTATTTGCCTGGTACTTAATGGTCTTGTATTTTACTTCTATACACAAAAAAGAAAGGACATCACTGCCAAGGGAATTTTCCTGGTCACTATGCTGTACGCTATTGCTGTGCTGTTGCTGAAATTACGATAGCTATAAAAGGGGCTGGCAATAACCCACTATCCGCTACTTTCTTGTATTATTGCAACAAAATTCTCATTTAAAATTTTCCGTTTCCGGCGGGCAGGGTATGAAATATTATATAATAGCAGGCGAAGCATCTGGAGATCTGCATGGCAGCAATCTGATCAAACAATTGCACCGGCAGGATCCGAATGCAGATATCCGTTGTTGGGGCGGCGATCTGATGGAGCAGGCAGGGGCACAGGTGGTTAAACACTATCGTGATCTTGCTTTCATGGGATTTATTGAAGTGGTGATGAACCTGCGTACAATCCTGCGGAATATGGATTTCTGCAAAAAGGATATTACCGCATTTAAGCCGGATGTATTGGTGCTGATAGATTACCCGGGTTTTAACCTGCGTATTGCCAAATGGGCTAAAAAACAAGGACTAAAAGTAGTATACTATATTTCCCCGCAGGTATGGGCCTGGCAGGAAAGCCGGGTAAAAGGTATCAAGGAGTGTGTGGATATCATGTTGTGTATCCTGCCCTTTGAACAGGAATTTTACCATAAATGGCATTACGAAGTGGAATATGTAGGCCACCCATTGGTAGAAGTTATCAAAGCTGCAAAGGAAGGTCCTCCGGATCCACCATTTTCTGACAAGCCAATTATTGCAGTATTACCTGGCAGCCGCAAGCAGGAGGTGAGTGTAAAACTTCCTATCATGCTTACCATGGCTAAACATTTCCCGGACTACCAGTTTGTGGTAGCACAGGCACCCAGCCTGGAGGATAGCTTCCTGGAAAGCCTGACCGGTCGTCATGCCAATGTTTCTATGGTGAAAGGGCAAACCTATGGTTTATTGCGGCAGGCCACCGCAGCGCTGGTCACCTCTGGTACGGCTACACTGGAAACAGCGCTCTTTGGAGTGCCGGAAGTAGTATGTTATAAGGGAAGCCCCATTTCCTACTTTTTTGCTAAACGGCTGATCAAAGTAAAATATATCTCCCTGGTAAACCTGGTGATGGATAAGCTGGTGGTAAAGGAACTGATCCAGCACGATCTTACAGAAGCCAACCTGCTGAAAGAATTATCCCTTTTATTGAATGATGCACCTACCCGCAAGCAGGTAAAAGCGGATTATGCTGCCCTGTGGCATAAGCTGGGAGAAAAGGATGCGTCTAAACGTGCTGCCGAAATTATCTTCACCGCAGCCAAAAAATAAGCTGCTATATTAAATACCGCATCATCATTTATCTGTTGCTGCCATGCTATTGCCCGGCTCATGGGACCCTGCCCGATTCTACCGCTTTATCAGGCGGATGATCATGATAATGATAGCAATGACAAACAAAATAATGGAAATACGGTTCATGCCATGCATCATCGACAGATAGGTGCTTTTAGGAGCATTGGGATCGGATTTCCGGATATAGAAGTACTGTAATACTTGTTGCCAGATACTTTTCATAATACAAATATCGTAAATCCGGATGGCTTATCAGCAACCTGGCGGCATTTACATTTGTCTTATTTTTGACACCAATCAAATAAGTGAACATGAAATCAGGTGTCAGGCCGGGCTACCATTCACCCGCGGTTGCATTATTGTTGTTGTTATTAAGTAATGTTTTGACCGCACAATCCTACCAGTCCGTATGGCTGCATGATGGCTGGGAGTTTTCCCGTATGGACGATGATAACTGGCGTACCGCTACTGTACCCGGTACGGTACATACAGATCTGTTGCAACACCAACTGATTCCCGATCCTTTTACAGGTACCAACGAAAAAGCAGTGCAGTGGGTAGATAAGCTGGACTGGCAGTACCGTAAAACATTTGCCGTGAGCACAGACTGGCTGCAGCAGGAGGTAGTGGAACTTGCCTTTGGCGGGCTGGATACCTATGCGGATGTATACGTGAACGAACAACTGGTATTGCAGGCTGATAATATGTTTACCGCCCCTGTGGTGAATATAAAACCCCAATTGAAACCTGGGGATAACCAATTACGGATTGTATTCCACAGTCCTGTTAAACAGGATATGCCCCGGTTTCTGAAAGAAGGACTGATCTATCCGGCTGGTAATGATGCCAGTGATATCCCATTGAGTGTATATGCGCGTAAAGCCCCCTATCATTACGGATGGGATTGGGGGCCCCGCCTTATTACTTCCGGTATCTGGCGCCCGGTACAACTACGTGCCTGGAGTAAAGCAGCTATCCGTAACAGCTTTATACGGCAGGAATCACTGACGGATAAAGTAGCGGTGCTACATGCAGGGATTACGCTGGAAGCTACACAACCAGGCATATTTAAAGCAAAGATAGAAAGTGCAGACAAGGAATTTCCTGCAGTAGAAATACCCGTAACGCTGGTAAAAGGTAATAACCTGGTACAGGTGCCTTTTACGATCAAACGGCCGGAACGCTGGTGGCCTAATGGCCTGGGAGCACAAAAGCTGTATGCTGTTAAAGTATCCCTGCGGGAAGATCAAAAAGAAATAGCTGCGGAACAGGTAAATATAGGACTACGTACTATAGAAGTGATCAATGAACCAGACAGCCTTGGGCAATCTTTTTATCTTAAAGTGAATGGCCGTCCGGTATTTATGAAAGGCACCAACTACATTCCCCAGGATAATTTTTTACCAAGGGTACCACCCGGAAAATACCAGCGCTTGTTTGACAACATGCAACAGGGGCATTTTAATATGGTACGTGTATGGGGGGGCGGGGTATATGAAGATGACCAGTTTTATAAACTGGCAGACGAAAAGGGAATACTGGTATGGCAGGACTTTATGTTTGCCTGCACCCTGTATCCGTCAGATCCCGGTTTCCTGGAAAAAGTAAAAGCAGAAACTGTGCACAACATTACCCGCTTACGCAATCATGCTTCGCTGGCATTATGGTGTGGTAATAATGAAGTGGCCGTAGCGATTAAGAACTGGGGCTGGAAAGAAGGTTATGCTTATACGGATAAACAATGGAAAGAGCTGCAACAGGGTTATGATAAGCTATTTAAAAAATTATTACCGGAGCAGGTAATGGCGCTGGATCCGGGCAGATTTTACTTTCATTCATCCCCTATCAGCAACTGGGGGAAAAAGGAGGAGTTTACGATAGGGGATAACCATTACTGGGGGGTATGGCATGGGATGGAATGGTTCGAAGCCTTTAATACACATGTACCCCGCTTTATGAGTGAATATGGTTTTCAGTCGTTTCCGGACATTCATACTGTGCGCCGCTTTGCAGCAGAAAATGAACGCAGTTTGTATTCGGCGGTGATGCAGCTGCATCAGAAAAGCCCTGCCAAAGGAAACACAGCCATTAATACTTATCTGGAGCATTATTATCATACCCCAGTTGATTTTACGCAGTTCCTGTATGTAGGAGGGGTATTACAGGCAGAGGGCATGAAAGTGGGGATAGAAGCCCACCGCAGGGCAATGCCTTATTGTATGGGCACGTTGTACTGGCAGCTGAATGATTGCTGGCCCGGTCCCTCCTGGTCGGGGATCGATTACTATGGCAGGTGGAAAGCATTGCAGTATTATGTGCAAAAAGCCTTTAACCCGGTACTGGTTTCAAATGTTATAGAGGAAGGTATGCTAAATACCTACATCGTTTCAGATGAAATGAAAGACCAGCAGGTAACGCTATCCCTGCAGGCCATGGATATGGAAGGGAAGGTCATCTGGGAGCAGGAAAAGCGGCATATTATGGTGCCATCTAATACCAGTAAGATCTATCATGCTATTGCCCCTGCGGAAGTATTGAAAGGCGTAGCTGCCGGAAAGGTAATATTCTACGCTAAAGTGGTAAAGGACAATAAGCTCCTCAGCGATAATGTGTTTTATTTTACGTTGGCTAAAGAGATGGCATTGCCCGAACCAGGAATTAGCACCACCGTTGCTACAAATGAGAAAGGAGAGATCCTGGTGAGGGTAAAAACGACCCGGCTGGCCAGGAATGTGTATCTGCTGGTAGACAATGATCCGGACTCCCATTTCAGTGATAATTATTTTGACTTACTGCCCGGCCAGCAAAAAGATGTCATCCTGCAAACTACACGTCCACTGACTGAAATAAAAGCGCAGCTGAAAGTAGAGAGTTTAGTAGATACCTATAAAAAATAGTTATGCAAAAATTAGTAATGGTATTGGGGTGCGTATTACTGGGCTTTGCAACTGCCCGTGCCCAGGAAAGTGAATCCCCTTATGTTCCGGAAACAGATCCGGCGGTAGTACAAAAACTGGATGAGTGGCAGGATTGGAAATTTGGCCTCTTTATGCATTGGGGGCCTTATTCGCAGTGGGGAGTAGTGGAATCCTGGAGCATCTGCCCGGAAGATGAAGGCTGGACCCAGCGCAAGCCGGCAGGGATCCCTTACTATGAGTACATTAAAAAATATGAAGCCCTGGGTAATTCGTTCAACCCGGTGAAGTTTAATCCGGCCAGGTGGGCGCAGGCTGCCAAAGCTGCGGGCATGCAATATATGGTATTCACGACCAAACATCATGATGGGTATTGTATGTTCGATACCAAACAAACAGATTACCGCATCACCTCCCCCCAGGGCACTTTCAGCAAAGATCCCCGTGCCAATATCACCAAAGAAATATTTGAGGCATTCCGGAAGGAAGGGATCCACACCGGGGCTTACTTTTCCAAACCCGACTGGCATTCCGAATATTATTGGTGGCAGTATTTTCCACCGAAGGACCGGAATGTGAATTATGATGTGGTAAAGTATAAAGACCGGTGGGATAAGTTTAAGCAGTTTACCTATAATCAGATAGAAGAGTTGATGACAGGGTATGGCAAGGTAGAATTGTTATGGCTGGACGGAGGATGGGTGCGCCCGCTGAAGCAGCAAACCAAGGAATCACTTTCCTGGAGTAAAACTGCCCCACAGGACCAGGACATTGATATGGCGGGCATTGCCGCTATGGCACGTAAGCATCAGCCGGGGCTGATCGTGGTAGACCGCAGTGTGCATGGACCTTATGAAAACTATCGTACCCCGGAGCAGGAAATACCGGAGCGGCCACTTAGCTATCCCTGGGAAACCTGTATGACCATGGGCGGTTCCTGGTCCTATGTACCGGATGATAAGTACAAACCGGTAACACAACTGATCCATAATCTGGTGGATATTGTGGCCAAAGGCGGGAATTACCTGTTAAATATTGGCCCCGGGCCGGATGGAGAATGGCATGAAGCTGCCTATACCACTATGGAAGGTATTGGTGCATGGATGAAAATAAATGGAAGCGCTATTTATGGTACCCGCGCCATAGCACCTTACAAAGACGGGAAAGTATGTTTTACCCGCAAGAAAGATGGTAGTGTATATGCTATCTACTTGCTGGATAAAGGAGAGCAGTTGCCCGCAGTGATCACCTTCAAAGGCATTATTCCGGCCAAAGGAGCGCGGCTGACATTATTGGGTGCCAGGGAAAAGCTGAGCTGGAAAAAAACAGCCGGAGGGGTGGCCGTGTCCATACCAGCGGCGTTGCTAAAGCAAAGCTGGGAGCACGCAGTAGCCATTAAAATACCGGCGGTGCAACCGTAATTCCGAAGATACGGGTATCATGCCGCCACATTAACGCGGTAGCTGCCAAAATACCGGTGCTGGTGCCATAATGAGATCCTGACACATCACACGCAAGTGATTAAATATCCTGCTTTCAAAATAAAAATGGTTGTATTGAACAGATACAACCATTTTTTGTTATAAGAATATAGTTAACCAGGAGTACCTGATAAAAATACCCGTAATAACAAGTCATTTGCAAATCAATAACGTTGGATTAACTAGAATGGCATTGTTTTATGAGATTATTGCATTAATATTAGTAATAGCATTATTAACACTAAAGTGTGATCTGAATCACCCCTGATAGGCACATGTATAACGCGAAAATTTTACTTGCAGACGATGACTTTGACATAAGCGGGGTTATTAAAAAATACCTGGAGGCAGCTGGTTATATAGTAGATCATTGTTCTGATGGAGAAACTGCCTGGAAAAAATTCCAGCGGGATAATTTTGATATTTGTTTGTTGGATATTGTAATGCCCAAAAAGGATGGTTTTGAGCTGGCAGAGGATATTCGCAGAAGGAATGGGTTGGTGCCTATTATTTTCCTCTCTTCGGAAAGGGTGCAGGACGATGACAAGCTGAATGGTTTCCGGTTAGGGGCGGATGATTATATCATCAAGCCTTTAAGTATGCGGGAGTTGTTGTTGAAGATCCGTGTTTTTCAGCGGAGAACGGCGTCTTACATGGTATCAGAGGGAGGTGACAGGCAGCGTTTGGGAAATCTGATGCTGGACTACAATTTGCTGGAAATACAGGATGCTGACTGTGTGACGCTGTATACTGTGACCCCCCGGGAAGGACTGTTGCTCAGGTACCTCGTTAATAATTCAAATAAGATCCTGAAAAGGGAGGAAATATTACTCAAAGTATGGGGTAAAGAAGGATTTTTTACGGGTAGAAGTATGGACGTATTTGTGGCTAAGTTGCGCAGAAAATTAAAAACTGATCCCCGCATAGTATTGGAAACATTGCATAATATCGGACTTCGGTTAAATGTCCCCAAAGAATTGATGTAGTCCGTTTGCACGATCCCGATATATGACCAGGAATATACAGACCCCTGAAGGAAAGCCGATTGAACAATACGGCCAGTAATCCCAATTAAGCAGTGCAGCAGTTGGCCTCGCAGCACACATAGAGCAATTTAACCTGACTGAAATGAATTTCGAACATCAAAGTCCGCGCGGAAGGCGTGCCGTTGATAACCGGCACTTGTCTGATAATGGCGGTAATAATCAGCGTCGGAATTACCGGGACCCGGATGCTGATCATAGTTATAACCGTGGTACAGGGGATAATTATAACCGCAATTACAATCGGGGTGGCAGCCATGACAGGCCGCATCACCGGGACAATCAAAGAAAAGATAACCGTAACCGGCCAAGAGGTGGCCCCTCCCGCAAGCCCCGGCCCTTTACCCGCAAGCCGGAGAATAAGCTCTACTTTATAGCACTCCTGCCAAATGCAGAAACCGGCATGGAAATTATCCGCCTGAAGCAGGAGTTTGCCGAACAGTTTGGTGCGGTACACGCCCTGAAAGTAATGCCGCACATTACAATGCAGGTGCCTTTTACCGCAGATCCGGCTATGGAAAGATCATTTTGTGAAGGGTTGACCGAATTTGCCGCCACGCAAACTCCTTTTGAAATTGTCCTGAACGGATTTGGCAGTTTCCCTCACCAGGACAAAAAAGTACTGTTCATCCAGGTGGAGAAAACGGCCGGTATGCTGGAAATGCACCGGCAGCTGGTGAGTTACCTGCGCAAGGAATTTGGCTTCAGTACTATGCTGGCCCGTAACAGTTTTACCCCGCATATTACCGTGGCCTTTAAAGACCTGACCCAGGAGCAATTTGACAAAGCCTGGGCCATTTATGAAAAGAAACCCTATAACGCCACTTTCAGGGTAAATAACCTGTACCTCATGCGGCATAATGACAACTCCTGGGAAGTACTGCATAAATGCAGGTTAGGATTGCCTGTAAAGAAGTAGGCGCAAAAGCTACCCCTATTTATATTTGCGCCAAAATCGTAACTTTATTGCCAATGGAAACAGTGGTAGCACAAAAATACAATTTAGACGAAGAGCAGGAAAAGAAGGAAATTGTTCGTCATTATCGAGCTTTATTGAGGGCCTTAAAACCGCGTTTAAAAAAGGGAGATAGGGAACTGGTCCGTACCGCCTTTGAAATGGCTGCTGATGCACACAGGGATATGCGGCGCAAATCCGGAGAACCCTATATCCTGCATCCGCTGGCAGTGGCACAGATATGTGTGGAAGAGATCGGGCTGGGCGTCCGGTCGGCTATTTGTGCTTTATTACACGACACCGTAGAAGATACAGAAGTTACCCTGGAAGATGTGGAACGGGAATTTGGTACTGAAATAGCCCATATTGTAGATGGGCTGACCAAGATCTCCACCGTGATTGATTCCAGTACCAGTACCGCCCAGGCCGAAAACTTCAAAAAAATACTCCTGACCCTGGCAGATGATCCCAGGGTGATCCTCATTAAGCTGGCCGACAGGTTGCATAATATGCGTACCCTGGATAGTATGAGCCGGGAAAAACAATTGAAGATTGCCTCTGAAACCGTGTTTATTTACGCACCACTGGCACACCGCTTAGGTCTTTACAACATCAAATCAGAGATGGAAGACCTGGCCATGAAATATACCGAGCAGCAAACTTACCGTGAAATAGCCAAGCGGCTCAAGGATACCAAACGTGAGCGTACCCGGTATATCAATGAGTTTATCAAACCTATCAAGGAAGTGTTGTCGGAAGAGGGGTTCAACTTTGAAATATATGGCCGTCCCAAATCCATCCACTCTATCTATAATAAGATCAAAACCAAGGGGGTAGCCTTTGAAGAGGTGTATGACCTGTTTGCCATTCGTATTATCCTGGATTCTGCCCTGGACAAGGAAAAGGCAGATTGCTGGAAGGTATATTCCATTATCACCGACTTTTACCATCCCAGCCCGGAAAGGACCCGCGACTGGCTGAGCAATCCCAAATCAAACGGATATGAAGCCCTGCATGTAACGGTAATGGGGCCACAGGGCAAATGGGTGGAAGTGCAGATCCGCTCCAAACGTATGAATGACTATGCGGAGAAAGGGGTGGCTGCTCACTGGCGCTATAAGGAGGGGAATACCAACTCTATACAGGAATCCAAATTTGACCAGTGGTTTACCCAGATCCGGGAAATCCTGAACAATCCGGATTCCAATACGCTCGACTTCCTGGCGGATTTTAAAAGCAACCTGTTTACCGAAGAAATCTATGTATATACCCCCAAAGGGGATTTGAAGATATTGCCTGTAGGTTCCACCGCACTGGATTTTGCCTATGCTATCCACAGTGCCGTGGGCAACAAGTGTATTGGGGCCAAAGTAAACTATAAGCTGGTCCCCCTGAGCCATAAGCTGCGCAGCGGGGACCAGGTGGAAATTATTACCTCCAATAAACAAAAACCTTCTGAAGACTGGCTGAACTTTGTATTGACTGCCAAGGCCAAATCAAAGATCAAAGATGCGCTGAAAGAGGAAAAGCGTATTGTGGCCATGGATGGCAAGGGTATCCTGGAGCGTAAATTGAGCCACCTGAAAATCCATCCCAGCCAGCATAATATCAATGAGCTGGTGCAGTTCTATAAACAATCTTCTCCACTGGACCTGTATTACCAGATAGCGGTAAAAAATATCGATCTGCGGGAGCTGAAACAGTTTAATGTACTGGGGGATAAGCTGGAACAGCCCAAGCCGGTCAAACCGGAGCATGTGCCAGAGGAGCAACTGAAGCACCATCAGCAGATTCCTTCCAAAAAGGATGCGGAGCTGATCATCTTTGGAGAAAGTTCGGATAAAATAGCCTATAAGCTGGCCAATTGCTGCCGTCCTATACCTGGCGACGACGTATTTGGCTTTATTACTGCCAGCGAAGGCCTTAAAATACATCGTACCAATTGTCCCAATGCTGCACAGCTGCTGGCCAACTATGGCCATCGTGTAGTAAAAACCAAGTGGGTGAAAAACAGGGAAATATCCTTCCTCACCGGCTTGCGTATTGTGGGTATGGATGATGTGGGCGTGATCCATAAAATTACAAACATCATTTCAGGGGAATTAAAAGTGAATATCTCTGCGCTTTCCATCGAATCGAAAGAAGGCTTGTTTGAAGGGCTGATCAAGGTGTATGTACACGATAAGGAAGAACTGGATGAACTTGTAGAAAGGCTTAAAAAACTCGATGGAATACAGTCTGTAAACAGGCTGGAAGACTAGTATGGATAAAAAAAACACTTTTATTCATAATTCGCCTTAATTTTGCCACTTCTTTAAAAAGCAAAGGAGGGTAAAATAGCGTGCTTTTGCCCGCCCATTGCGGATAAAGATAAATATTGAAACCTCCGACAATAAATATAAATCATTATGGTAGATGTTTTGTTAGGCCTGCAATGGGGCGATGAAGGAAAAGGGAAGATCGTGGACTATTTTGCCGGCAAGTATGATGTAATAGCCCGTTTTCAGGGTGGACCCAATGCTGGTCATACACTGTATGTAAACGGACAAAAAGTAGTACTGCGTACGATTCCTTCCGGCGTATTTCATGCCAACACCATTAACCTGATCGGGAATGGCGTAGTGCTGGATCCGGTAGCTTTTAAAAAAGAAAGTGAAGATATTGCCGTACTTGGAATAGATCTGAAAAAGAATCTTTTTATAGCCGAAAAAACGCATATCATTGTACCTACGCACCGTGCGCTGGACAAAGCTTCTGAATTATCCAAAGGAAACGATAAAATAGGGTCTACCCTGAAAGGTATCGGACCTGCCTATATGGACAAAACCGGTCGTAATGGCCTCAGGGTGGGAGATGTGATTTCCGCTGATTTCAAAAGCAAATACGAAAAACTGAAGCATAAACACCTGCAATTACTGGCAGGATACGATTTTAACGACTTCCGTGAAGAAATTGCAGCCTGGGAAGCCGAGTTTTTTGAAGCTGTGGAATTCCTGAGAAGCATGAACATTGTGAGTGGAGAATATTTTATCCACGAAAAGCTGAAAGCAGGTAAAAAAATACTGGCAGAAGGAGCACAGGGTAGTATGCTGGACGTAGATTTTGGTACTTATCCTTTTGTAACCTCTTCCAATACCATTTCCGCAGGAGTTTGTACCGGTTTGGGTATTGCGCCGCACTGGATCAAAGAGGTAATTGGTGTTACAAAAGCTTATTGTACCCGTGTAGGTAGTGGTCCTTTCCCTACAGAGCTGCATGATGCCACCGGAGAAAAGCTGCGTAAAGAAGGTAATGAATTTGGTGCAGTTACCGGCCGTCCACGCCGTTGCGGATGGATTGACCTGGTAGCTCTGAATTACACCTGTATGCTGAGCGGTGTAACGCAGCTGGTGATGACCAAAAGTGACGTGATGGACGCTTTTGATGAAATCAATGCTTGTGTGGCTTATGAAATTGATGGCAAACAAACCAAACAACTGCCATTCCAGATTTGCGATGTAGAAATAAAACCTATATGGCAGACGTTTAAAGGTTGGAGTAATGATACTGCTAGTTGCAAGCAATTCAATGAGTTACCGGAGGAAATGAAAGCATTTGTTGCAGCGGTGGATGAATATCTGGGGGTACCGGTGAAATATGTATCCAATGGCCCGGGAAGGGACCAGATCCTGGAAAAATAGTCGGAAAAAAATTACACAAAAAAAACGTCAAAAAAAATTTGGCGAATAAAAAAAACTGTTAAAACTTTACGGCAAAGAAATAAGTGAACCTATTATGAAATCAAAATCTGATAAGGAAAAAGAGACCAAAAAAACTACTTCTCCAAAAACGGCAAAAGGAGCTCCTAAAGCTGCCGCCAAGCCAAAAAAAGAGGTAGATGAAGATGAGGATGAGGATGACGAGGAGGAAACTCCACGTAAGTCTGCTTCAAAAAAATCAGATAAGCCAGCATCAAAGTCCAAAAGCAGAAAAGAAGATGACGAGGATGACGATGATGATGACGATGATAGTGATATTGATGGGGATGATGATAGCTGGGGTAAGTCAGATGATGAGGACTATGATCCTGATTTTGAAGAGTTTGACATGCCTAAATCCAAAGCTAAACGTGGCCGTCCAAGCAGCAGCAGCAAGAAAGGCGATGATGACGATGATCTTGGATTCGATGAAGAATTCAAGGACATGGGTATGTTCAACGACGGCTTTGACGATGATGATGATGATTTTTAAGCATTAAAAAGCGATTGTTATCAGGATATTTCACAATTTTCCTATCGCTGATCAGAAGATATTTAAACAACAAATGTTGAATTGGGGAAACCAGTTCAACATTTGTTGTTTTTTGGATAATAATAATTATACCTCTCCTTATCATCAGTACGAAGCCTTACTGGCCACCGAAGCTGTTGCATCTGTGAAAATGGGTGCCGGCAATGCTTTTGCCGGTTTGCAGCAGTTTTATGATACACATCAGGACTGGCTTTTCGGGCATCTGGCCTATGATCTGAAAAATGAAAACACCCATTTACAGTCTGCAAATTTTGATGGTATCGGTTTTCCCGACCTGTACTTTTTCAAGCCACGCATAGTGATGCTATTAGAGCAGCACCAGGTGCGGATCGGCGGAGAAGCGTTTACTGCTGCACAGGCGCAGGAGGTATACCGGCAATGTCTTAGTATGCCGGTTACTGTTATACCACCACCTCAACCGGCCGTTTTACCTCCCCTGCAAAGCCGTATCAACCAGCAACAGTATTTGCAGGCAGTTCAGGCATTACAGGAACATATTCTCAGGGGAGATTGTTATGAAGTAAATTTTTGCCGGGAAAACTATATGGAGCAGGTAGTTGTTTGTCCGGTTACTTTGTTCAAACGCCTGAATACTTTATCTCCGGCACCTTTTGCGGCCTATTACCGCATGGAAGATAAATACCTGGTATGCTCCAGCCCTGAACGCTTTCTGCAAAAGCAGGCGGCCACCCTTATCTCACAACCTATTAAAGGCACCAGCAGGAAAAACGAAGATGCGCAATTGGATGAGCAATATCGTAATGAACTTCACACCAATGCCAAAGAGCGGGCAGAGAACATTATGGTGGTAGACCTGGTACGTAATGACCTGTCTTATACCGCAGTACCCGGCAGTGTACAGGTAGCCGAACTGTGTGGCATCTACTCCTTTGCACAGGTACATCACATGATTTCTACGGTAACGGCTAAGCTGGACGACGCTATTCCTTTTGTACAGGCATTGCACCATGCTTTTCCAATGGGCTCTATGACCGGCGCACCTAAACTAAGGGTCATGGAGCTGATAGAACGATATGAACAAACTAAAAGAGGCCTCTACTCCGGTGCCGTTGGTTATATCACCCCACAAGGTAACTTTGACTTTAATGTAGTGATCCGGAGCATTTTGTACAATGCTACCCAACAATACCTTTCCTTCCAGACAGGTTCTGCTATCACCTTTCAGAGCCAGCCACAAAAAGAATGGGAAGAATGCCTGCTGAAAGCTAGGGCGATGGAGATAGCTATTAGCTGTTAGCTTTTGTAAAACAACCGCTTCAACAAGATGCAATCAACAAAAAGTAATCAGCTAAGAGCTAACAGCTAAAGGCTAACAGCTATTTCTTAAACAATTGTTCCATTGCCTGCTGAATCGTAGGATAAGAAAAGACGAACCCGGTATTTTGTATCTTTTGGGAAGACACTTTCATGCTTTTAAGTACTTCTTCGCTCATTTCTCCCAGCGCCAGTTTGAGGGCAAAAGCAGGGACATAGGTAGTGATGAAGCTTTTCCCTTTGGCAGCCCGGGCCATGGTCATGATCAGTTCCTTATGAGGTACTGGTTGTGGCGCTACCGCATTATAAATACCATTCAGGTGGTCATTTACGATAGCGTTAAAGTACAGGCGTACGAGGTCTTGTATATGTATCCAGCTGATCCATTGTTCACCACCGCCTAAGATGGTGGCAAATCCGAGTTTCAGCGGTTTGTAGAATTCTTTGAGCGCCCCGCCGTCCCGGCTTAAGGCGATGCCTGTACGGAATATGACTACCTGTTTGCCCAGCGCACTCATTTGCAGCACACTATTTTCCCAGGCAGCACAGGTAGATCCCAGAAAATCACCCGCAGGCGTATCGTTTTCTATAAAGGTTTTGTCGGTATAGGTACCATAATAGCCTGTAGCAGAAGCACTAATGATCTTTTTTACCTTATTGGGATGTTGCCGGAGCGTATCGAAGAGCAGTTGGCTGGTTTGGGTGCGGCTATCCAGTATTTCCTTTTTACGGGCAGACGACCATCGTTTATCCGCTACATTGGCTCCGGCCAGGTGTACAATAAAGTCGGCTTGTTGTAGCGCCGTAATATCAATTGTTTGGCGGGCAATGTCCCACTGAGCGTAAGATAGGCGGGGATTGTCGGATTTAGGCAATTGCCTGCTTAAAATAATCACTTTATAACCACGATCCAAAAGCAGCTGGGTAAGTGCTTTTCCAACCAGGCCAGTGCCTCCGGTTATTAACACAGTATCCATTCCAGGGATATATATCTTTTTGTAAATAATAAACTAAAAATACACAATATATCGTTGTATTAGATATTTACTGAACATTGGTACAATAACTGTTCCACAACCGGCTTTGCGATAATCAAATTTTCGTGTAGGTTTGGGGAATATCAGCTCATTAAAACACACCACATGCGCACGCTATATCGTTTTCACCTTTGCCTGCTCCTGTTATTGGGGAGTGGTGCGGTAATGGCACAAAAAATAAGCTACTCCGAACCGGAGCGGGACGATTATAAAAGCACTGAATTTGAGATCATTGGCAGAGTGTCCGGTAATATACTGGTATATAAAACAGACAAAGGTGATTATAATGTTTCGGTGTATGACAATGCCATGCAGCTGAAAGAGCGCGTAAAACTGGATTTTTTGCCTAAAAAGCTGATCAGTGTTGATTTCATTGCCTATGCTGATAAGGTATATATGCTGTATCAGTTCCAGCGCAAAGATGCGGTATATAGCTTTTGCGCGCTGATGAACGGAGAAGGAAAATTCCAGGAGGCCCCGCTGATGGTAGACTCTACCCGGATAGGCTTTTATTCCAAAGAGAATAAGGTGTATTCAATGGAATACTCGGAAGATAAGAGCAAGATCATGATCTACAAGATCAATCAGGATAAGGAGGACAATAACGTGTTTTATACCTTCCTGTATGACAGTGCTTTTAACCTGATCAACAACAGCCGTTTATCATTGCCTATGGAATCGAAGAAATCATTCCTGAGTAATTTTAATCTGACGAATGACGGAGATTTTCTGTTTAATAAGCTGGAACGTACCAATAACAAAGACTACATTGTAAACGGCAGCCTGGTTATAAAAAGAGCTACGGTAGATGCTTTTGAAACAATCCCAATGCAGCTGAAAAGCCAGCTGCTGGATGAGGTGAAAATGAAGCTTGATAATAACGCACATACCGTGCTTACCACTGCGTTTTACTATAAACAAAAAAGAGGTAATGTAGATGGGATGCACCTTATCAAATACGATTATACCGGTAATGCGGTGGTGTACGAAAAAACAGTGGTTTTCCCCAATGATGTGAAATTGAATGCCAAAGGAGAGTCATCTACCAATGCCGCATTCAATGATTATTTTACCCGTAAGATTATCAATACCAAAGACGGTGGCTTCTTATTGACCGCAGAATCATTTTATACCACTTCCCGTACCCAGCCCTGGAATCGCTGGAACTACATGTATGGATCACCTTATGGTTATGGTGGCGGATTCTACAATCCTTATTACTATTCCCCTTATTCTTCCATGTATTATAATCCCTGGTACTGGAATAATTCCCAGGGTAACCGTTATCATTATGACAATGTAGCCATCCTTTCTTTTGATGGAGAGGGAAATCTGCAATGGAGTAATTTTGTGCGCAAGAGCCAGTTTGACGATGGCGCGGACCTCTATCTGTCTTATATGATGGTGAATGTGGGGAGTGAGCTGCGTTTTCTCTACAATGAGCTGGATCGGAGAAATTATATCCTGACGGATAACAGCATTGGGCCGGATGGCAAAATCAGCAGAAATCCTACTTTGCGTAACCTGGATAAGGGATTTACCTGGATGCCACGGTACGGTAAACAGATCAGCGGCCGTTCCGTACTGATACCCTGTGTATATAGAAATTACATCTGCTTTGCAAAAATTGACTTTTAACGACTTTAACCGCATCTTTGCATTGTGATTAGATTTTTCCGCTCAGGCAACCCACTCACAGTGCTGTTGCTGTTAATATATACCCTGGTCGTCAAATTCTTTTACCTGCTGCATCCGTCTACTTATCTGACAGATGGCTCTGAAGGTATTTTGTATGAGCTGCTTGTAAAGTGGTTGCATGGCCTGGTAGGCGATAGCCCCTTATTTTTTACATCTTTAGCCATCCTGCTGATCCTGTTGCAGGCATTGTTGCTCACCAAAATCATCAATCATCACCGGCTGTTTGCAAAACCTACCTATTTGCCAGCTATGTGCTACCTGCTGTTTACCTCCATGCTGGCAGGGTGGAATGTGTTTTCGCCTGCTTTGCTGGTAAATGTGATCATGATATGGGTATTTTCCAGTCTAACAGAGCTGTATACCCGCACTTCCGCCAGGGACGTAGTGTTTAATGTAGGTTTTGCCCTGGGGGTTTGTGGATTATTCTATTTTCCTGCTATCCTGTTATGTTTGCTTTTGCTGGTAAGTTTACTGATTATGCGGGCTTTCCGGCTGGCAGAGTGGATTATAGCCCTGTTGGGCGTTTTTTGTCCTTTATATCTGTTGGGCACCTATCTTTTTTTAAGCAACCAATGGCACCTGATCTATAAAATACCGCGGATGGGTATCCCGATGCCTGTAATTACCGATTATAAGGTCTGGGGCGCTATGATTGCCTGCCTGGTATTTTTTGTGATAGGGTGGCTGTTATTACAGCGTCCATTAAAGAAAATGCTGATTCAGGGACGTAAGATCTGGGCGGTATCGATTGTTTATGTGATAGTGGCTATTATGGTACCTTTTTTTAATGTGCATTTTTCGGCCGATTACTGGCTGCTAGCGGTATTGCCGATCTCTATGTTTGCAGGAAATGTGTTTTGGAGCGTAACAAATGATACATTTGCCAACGTTATTCACTTTATTACCCTCGCATACGTGATAGTCATGCAGTATTTCAGTTAGTAAAAGGTGATATACCACCTGAAATGCAGTAAAAGGGCTATTAACCCTGTAACAATGGTGGACTAACCGGCTGATTTCCAGCATATTTGTTAAAACAGGATAAACGGCAATGGAAAATTGCAGGCGGCTAAGTAATTTTGTGTTTTTCCGGTACTTTCGTCATTAGTGAATAATACGAAGCGGAGGTTGGAAAAACAGGTATCAGATAAGTATCGTATTTAGTATAATTCATAAAAAATTATTTTCAGATGAAATTTGGTGTTGTCACCTTTCCGGGCTCAAATTGTGATCATGATATGATTGATTCCCTGCGTAATGATCTTGGGCAGGAAGTGATTGAACTGTGGCATAAGGAAAAAGACCTTAGCATGTTCAGTACAACAGATTGTATAGTATTACCCGGCGGTTTTTCCTACGGAGATTACCTGCGTTGCGGGGCAATTGCCAGGTTCAGCCCGATGATGCAGAGTGTAATAGACTTTGCCAACAAGGGAGGCCGTGTGATAGGGGTGTGCAATGGTTTCCAGGTTTTATGTGAAGCAGGTTTATTGCCTGGCGTATTATTACAGAATCAGAACCAGCAGTTTATATGTAAAAATGTGTTTCTGAAAAGCGAAAACACCACTACTTCACTGACAAAAGAAGTAACCGGCCGCCCGCTGATGATTCCTATTGCGCATGGAGAAGGTCGTTATTATGCGGACGAAGCCACGCTGGACGGGTTGTTTAAAAATAATCAGGTGCTTTTCCGGTATTGTGATGAATTTGGCAACATTATTGAATCTGCTAATCATAATGGCGCTATTCGTAATATAGCAGGGATCTGTAATAAGGAGAAAAACGTATTTGGCATGATGCCACATCCGGAAAGAGCTACCAGTCAGATCCTTGGTAATACAGACGGACAGCTGATATTCCAGAGTTTAATCAGCAATAATTAATATAATACACCAACCAATTAAAAAGCAAAGTATGAAGAAACTGTTCACCGTGTTGTGCTTGTTTGCACTGCCTATTCTGGCATCAGCACAAATAGAAAATCCCGTTAAATGGAATTTTACTTCCAAAAAAATCAATGCAACTACTTATGAATTGCATATGACCGCTACTATTGATGGCGGTTGGCATTTATATGCACAGGATGCAGGAGAAGGCCCTGTACCTACCACCTTCAAATTTACCAAAAACCCATTGGCCAGTGTAAGTGGAAAAGTGGCAGAAGATGGTAAACTGCATAAAGCATTTGATAAGAACTTTAATTCTGAGCTGAAATACTACGAGAACTCTGTAAATTTTGTACAGAAAGTAACCGTAAAAGGTAAAGCTGCTACTAAAGTAAAAGGAACCGTAGAATTTATGGTGTGTGATGATCATCAGTGCCTGCCACCTAAAGAACTGGAGTTTGCAATCAGTGTGGGTGGAAAATAAGCAAGTGTACCGAAGAAGTCTATTACAAACATATCTGGCAAACGAGTTTCTTTCCAAAGGAAACTCGTTTGTCGTTTACTTTAATCTATAGTATTTAAAACCTATGATTTTTATGAAGCATTGGCTTTCATTATTAATGCTGGCTTTCGGGTTTTGGGCTTTACCTGCACAAGCGCAGGAGCAATCAGCGACAAAAGTGATCAAATGGCAATATGCTGCAGAGCAAAAAGGAGATCAGGAATATGTGCTGCATTTTAAAGGAGCGATAGCGAAAGGATGGTTTATTTACTCTGTTACTATGGGAAATGATGATCCCAATACCAGGATTGTGCTGGATAGTGCCAGTGCAGCAGGGACGGAAGTAGTAAGTATTACCGAAGCAGGGAAACCGAACAGCCGTAAAGAACCGCTGCTCGATAACCTGGACATCAAATATTTTGAAAATGAAGTAGAGCTGCTGGCTACAGTAAAGCTAAAAGGTAGTTTGGATAAGGTGCGGGGTACTGTTACAGCAATGGTACAGAAAGGAGAGGAAATTGTGCCGGAAGAAGATGCATTTTCCATTGCCCTGTCGGCGGATAAGCCAGCAACAGCTGAAGGCGCTACCGCTGTTACCAATGAGGTAGCCGCAGATGATGCTACCGATAAATCATTGTGGTGGATTTTCCTGGCCTGCTTTGGAGGTGGTTTCATTGCACTGATCACTCCTTGTGTGTTTTCAATGATTCCTATTACAGTAAGCTTTTTTACAAAACGCAGCCAAACCCGTGCAGAAGGGATTAAGAATGCGTTTATCTATTCTATTTCCATTATTATCATCTATACCCTGCTGGGTTTTCTGATCACTAAAATATTTGGAGCCAGTGCACTGAATGCATTAGCCAGTAATGGTATTGCGAATATGATATTTTTTGTCATCTTCATTTTATTCGGGTTCTCCTTCCTGGGAGCATTTGAGATCAGCTTGCCAAGTTCCTGGGCCAATGTATCTGATTCAAAAGCTGGAATGGGAAGCGCAGTGGGAATCTTTTTCATGGCGTTGACCCTGGCAATTGTATCGTTCTCCTGCACAGGGCCTATCATCGGTAATCTGCTGGTATTAGCCGCAAAAGGAGGGAATTCCGGACCACTGGTAGGGATGTTTGGTTTTTCCCTGGCACTGGCTATTCCATTTTCCCTGTTTGCCTTATTCCCCAGCTGGTTAAACAAAATTGGTAAATCAGGTGGATGGCTGAATGCGGTGAAAGTGACCCTTGGGTTCCTGGAACTGGCGCTGGCATTGAAGTTTTTCTCCAACGTAGATATGGCTTACCATTGGGGACTGCTGGACCGCGAAATATTCCTGGCACTGTGGATTGTCATTTTTACATTAACGGGCATTTATCTGTTGGGCAAACTGAAGTTCAGCCATGACAGTGATTTGCCTTATGTATCTGTGACCCGCTTATGTTTTGCGATTGTTACCTTCTCCTTTGTGGTGTATATGATTCCCGGCATGTGGGGAGCACCGCTGAAAGGTATCAGCGGATTCTTGCCGCATGAAGGCTCACAGGACTTTAATCTGCATCGTTCTATTACCAATCTGGAAGCAGCACTTGATGGTGGTGGCGCCGGTGGTGGAACAAATAATGCTAATACGATACGTCCGAAGAAATACACCGATGTACTGCATTCTGAAATACCAGGTGTAGAACATACTTTCTTTGATTATGACGAAGCCCTGGCAGCAGCAAAGGCGGCCAATAAGCCTTTAATGCTGGACTTTACCGGACATACTTGTGTAAACTGCCGCAAATTTGAAAAATCAGTACTATCAGACCCTGCAGTAATGAAGGTGATGCGGAATGATTTTATTGTAGCGTCTTTGTATACGGATGAAAAGACCTTATTGCCTGAAGAAGAGCAATACGTGTCCAAATTTGATGGTACCAAGGTTAAAAATGTAGGGCAGAAGAATGGCGATTTCCAGGTAATTACTTTTAACCGTAATTCCCAGCCATATTATATTCCGGTGGATTTAAACGGTAAACCATTGGTAGATAAGGGATATGGCTATGATCCGAAAGAAGATGCCAACGCTTTCCTGGAATACCTGGAGCGTGCGAAAGCGGAGTTTGCTAAACGTGCTGCCAAATAATAACACACTGCTTTAAAAATAAGCCAGGGGCTGTCTCAGGGATGAGACGGCCCTTTTGGTGTCCAGCAGCGGGCGCTTAAAAATACCTACTTCTGAGTATTGTGTTTACTTGCTTTTCGGCTGATCTTTGAGAAGATTAATTAACTGATAATTACGGAAGTAATTATGCGTAATTATTTTAATTCGCTTGATGCCGGTTGAAGATAGCTGCTTGATGATAACGAGCCAGCAGTAGGTGATCTGGAGTGGTGATATTGTACCAGGTGCGGATGGGAGGTAGCTACAGGGCAGGAGCTTACGAAACGTTAAAATACTTTTATCAGGAGTATGGACAAGCGGCTGTTACCAGTAATGGAACAGCCGCTTTATTATTTATCAGAATGCAAATGCAGCCAGATCAGCGGCATTGATTTTTTCCTGTTTCCCGGATTGGAGATTTTTGATACTGATCATATTTTCCTGCAACTCACTTTCACCGATGATCGCTACAAACGGGATACCGCGCTTATCGGCATACTTCATCTGCTTGTCCATTTTAGTTGATTCGGGAAAGAGTTCGGTAGCAATTCCTTTTCCACGTAGCAGCATCACATGTGCAAATGCTGTCTTAGCGTTGGCTTCGCCCAGGTTAAGAAATAATACGCGGGTGGATTGCTGTGCAGTTTGTGGAAAGAGCTGCAGTTCTTCCAGTACATCATAAATGCGGTCTACACCAAAAGAAATACCCACACCGGAGATACCAGGTAACCCAAATAAGCCGGTGAGGTCGTCGTAGCGGCCGCCACCCCCAATGCTGCCCATTTTTACGGTAGCAGGGGCTTTTACTTCCACGATCATGCCGGTGTAGTAGTTAAGGCCACGTGCCAGCGTAACATCTATGATTGGCGTAACATTAAAGCTGGTAAGACCGGAATGTATGACGTAGGATAATTCTTCAATACCTTTTTTCCCGGTTTCAGAATCTTTCAGCAGTTCCTGCAACTGTGCCAGTTTAGCAGTACTATCGCCGGATATGTTCAGGAAGTTTTCGATCAGGCCGATTTCCCTTTCTCCCAGACCACGGTCCTGCAGTTCTTTTTTCACGCCATCCATGCCTATTTTATCCAGTTTATCAATAGAAATGGTGATGTCTGTCAGCAGTTCAGGTTTACCCACTATTTCTGCCAGGCCACTTAATATTTTCCGGTTATTGACCCGCAGCTCGTATCCCTGTAATCCCAGCCGGGTAAGTACAGTATCATAAATGAGGAGGAGTTCTACTTCGTTCAGTAATGAATTACTACCTACCACATCCGCATCACATTGATAAAACTCGCGGTAGCGGCCTCTTTGGGGGTTGTCTGCCCGCCATACGGGTTGCATCTGGTAGCGTTTGAAAGGTAGTGCCAGATCGTTCCGGTTCATGACTACGTAACGGGCAAAGGGAATGGTGAGATCGTAGCGCAGCGCCTTTTCAGTAATTAAGGTCCCCAGTTCCCGGTTATCTTTTGCCTGCTGGGCTTTAGGGAAGATATCTCCGTTGTTCAGAATTTTGAACATCAGTTTATCTCCTTCTTCGCCATATTTGCCGGTAAGTGTGCTGAGGTTTTCCATCGCCGGAGTTTCCAGCGGCTGGAATCCGAATAGTTCAAACGTTTCCCGGATGGTTTGAAAAATATAATTCCGCTTGCGTACCACTACTGGTCCAAAGTCGCGTGTGCCTTTGGGTATGCTGGGTTTTATCATTTTGTAAAGTGTAGCGTGTTAATTAAATGTTGATCACTTTCCTGCTTTTACAATTGTTTCACAAGCTTTGTAGATCATTTGGTATACTGGTTCAAACAGGTTGTCATCATACCAGGGATCGGGCACTGCTTGCTGGTCAGGGAGCAGGAGCTGAATTTTATTTTTATCATGGGCCGAACGTGCTTTGCTCAGTACATCCCGGTAGTTGTCCAGGTCCATTACAAAGATCCTGTCAAAGTGATCAAAGTCTGCCACCTGGAATTGCCGGCCACGTAATCCGGAGATATCAATACCATGCTCCCGTGCCACTTTAATGGAGCGGGCATCCGGCGGATGGCCCACATGCCAGTTGCTGGTACCGGCAGAATCTATTTCCCAGTTGAGCCCCTGTTCAAGAGCCAGATGCCTCAGAATACCTTCTCCTAATGGAGAGCGGCAAATATTACCCAGGCATACCATTAATACTTTCATTCCCTGTTACATTTCAATTAATCCGCAAACCTACAAGATTTTGGCAGAAGTCCATAATCCTGATCCGGATACATTTATCCGCAATGTGGGTAATATACCGGGCATACCTGCTTAGCGGCAGTACATTTACCTGCGTTCGTGGCGCAGTTTTTATTATGGAAATTTCCCAAATCTGCATCTATAGGATAAGAATTGTCATAAAAAGTTATGATACCTTTAAAATTCCTTAACAACTGTTTAACACTTTTATGGCACAGCATTGGAGGCGCAGTAGGTATGGAGGCAAAGTAGCTGTGAGTGCGGATTGCAGAAGGGAGGTATCGTATAGAGTATCAATGATTTATAGTGTGGATAACATGGGGAGTAGGGCATTGAATACCTGATTTGATTCAGGAAATGGGCTATAAACCGCAGTTTTATCAAAAAGTATGGGATTTCTTTGACTAGATTAAAAAAATATTTTTTGTATAATTGTAAATCGCTAAAATAATGGAACAAGAACAATCAGGCTACAGAAGGGATCAGAATAAGTACCGCTCGTTAGGAGAATTGGTGCGCGGTTTGTTTTTTATATGCTTTGCATTGTTTGCATTTTTTGCAGAGAAGTTAGGCATGGGAGAATTCAGGCTTTCACCAACCGCTATGAATATTTTTGCATCGGTACTAATGGCGTATGGCCTTTTCCGTGTATATAGAGGAGGGAAGCAACTTTTTTTTAACAAGGGTTAACAGACAGGAGGGAGTTATGTTTAGCAACAAGATAAAGAAACAACATACCTTATATTTATCAGTACTTGCTATCATGATGATGGCATGTGGTGATAATAGCGGCAAGAAAAGGCCCAAACTGGATACGCCCACAGAAGGAACGATTCATATAAGTGTAGATGAGACATATAAGCCGCTGATTGATTCTGAAATAAGGGTATTTGAATCATTATACCCAAAGACCCATATAATAGCTACTTATAAGCCGGAAGCAGAGTGTTTTAAGGATTTGGTGGATGATAGTGCCAGGCTGATCATCGTTACAAGGGATTTTAATCAGAAAGAAAGGGACTATTTTAAAGAGATCAGAATAACGCCACGGAGTATGTTGTTGGCCTGGGATGCGCTGGCATTGGTTACTAACAAAGCCAATCCGGATTCTATCCTGACGATGGACCAGGTACGTAACATTATGAATGGCTCGGATAAATCAAGGAAATGGCAGCTGGTATTTGATAACCAGAACTCAAGTACGGTACGTTATATCCTGGATTCTGTGAATAAAGGCACGCCTTTACCACCAGATGTAATGGCGGCGAAGAATAATCCGGAGGTGATAGATTATGTGGCCAAAAATAAGGATGCGATTGGGGTGATTGGCGTTAGCTGGATTTCAGACCGTAATGATTCAACTTCTATTGAATTTACGAATAAGGTTACAGTAGTGAAATTGAGGGCGGACAATGGATCGGAATTTGTAAAGCCATACCAGTTGTATATTGGTACTGGTTCTTACCCGCTTAAACGGGGCATTTTCTTTGGGCTGAAAGAGCCTCATCAGGGTTTAGGCTCAGGATTTGTCACTTTCCTGGGAAGTTATGAAGGGCAGTTGGTAATCAGTAAATTCAGACTCTTTCCTGCAAGACTAAATGTTGTTTTCAGGGAAGCTAATCTTAAATAATAAAAAAACACAACTAAACTAAAAATCGGATTGCTCATGAACAGACGGAAAAGTTTAATCGTAGCATTGCTGTGCGTCGCGAACGGCGTGATGGCCCAATCTGTGGAGGATGGATTGAAAGACCTTTACTACGGTAAATACCAATCAGCGAAGCAGAACCTTGAGAAAGTAATTGCTGCGAAACCAACTGATGACAAAGCTTACTATTACTTAGGAATAGCCCAATTGGGTCTGGAAGATCAGGCAGGAGCCGAAGCTACTTTTCAGAAAGGGTTACAGGCAGTACCAGCTTCAGCTTTATTGCAGGCAGGTATGGGACGTATAGACCTGTTGAAAGGTAATGCAGCAGCTGCAAAACAAAAGTTTGAAGCTGCGAGCACCGCCACAGAAGGCCGTGATGGTGATGTGGCCCGTGCTATTGCTGATGCCAACACAGAAGTTCCTAAAGTAGGTGATCGTGGTTATGCATTAACCATTATGGAAAAATTACTGAACAATGAAGGCCGCAAGAAAAAGCAACAGTATACACCAATTGCAGCGGACTATATTGAATTGGGCGACGCTTACAGGATGTTAGGTGGTGAAAATGGTGGTAAGGCTATTACTACCTATGAAAAAGCACTGGAAGTAGATCCAAACAATGCAGAAGCAGTTACCAAACAGGGTATGGTAAACTACAATGCCAAACTGAAACAACAGGCAGTAGCTGACTGGAGCAAAGCGACCAACATGGATTCTAAATATGGTCCGGCTTATTTCCAATTGTTTGAGTTTTACATTACGCCAATTAAGGATCAACTTTCCTGGGACAGGGCTGCTGATTATCTGCAGAAGTATATAGATGCTGCTGACCCTGCTGACAAACAAAAAACAGATTACTACCTGGCCGCTATCTCTTTCTATAAGAAAGACTACGATGCAGCCATCAATAAGGCAAAGAGTGTAATCCCTCAGGCCGGAGAAGCTTATAAGGGTAAATTTACCCGTTTGTTAGGCGATGCCCACCTGCAAAAAGGTGATTCCCTGACTGCTAAACAGGTGATGGATGAGTATGTACAGGCTGTTGGAGAAGGCAAACTGGTAGCTGATGACTATAAATTGCTGAGCGCTATCTATGGTAAAGTAAAAGAACAGGATTCTGCGAAAGCAGTCGTGATCGATTCACTGGCTTCTTTATACCTGGAAAAATATGCTTTGGCTGATACCGCTAAAGATGCAGAAAGATACCGTAACGTAGCAGAATCATTCAAAAATCTGCGCGATTACAAACGTGCTGCTGAATGGTATGGTAAGCTGGTAAATGATTTTACGGATGAACAGAATACTGGTAAAATCCAGGATTATTTCTTCAAGGGTACCTGGGAACTGTATGATCGTCAATACGACAATGCAGATGCTACTTTTGCCAAGTTTATAGAAAAATACCCTGCACAGGAAATCCTGGGTAACTACTGGAGAGGACGTGCGCAGATGGGTAAGGATACAGAAGCTAAAGAAGGTCTGGCAATCCCTTATTTCCAGAAATTCTTTGACCTGGGTGGTGAGGCTAAAACCAAGCCAAGGGACCTGATGTTTGCTTATCAGTACATGATGATCTACTACTATAACAAGGAAGATAAAGACAATCTGAAAATCTGGGAAGACAAGGTATTGTCTATCGATCCTAACAATGCTACTGTAAAAGCTATTCAGGAAAACATGGCATCCCGCGAGAAAGCAGCTGCCAGACCTGCCAGTGGTAACGGTAAACAAGGGCAGAACAAGAAATAAATAAGTTTTTTATATCATAATATTAAAAAACCTCCTGTACTTCAGGGGGTTTTTTAGTTTCTGGTTGGTATAAAAATATAATACTTTAATAGCTCATTCATTTGATTTTTGGTTTAGTTGGCGTACTTTTGCGCAATTCGGAGAACGTTTTAAGGGAAGCATATGTTTACACATACTGAATTTTTGTCAGCTACTAATACTCCTTTCAGTTATTTTCCCATTGTATTGCAATTATTTGCGGCCTTGGGTTTTGTGGGACTTGTCATGGTGGCTACCCACTTTTTAGGCCCCAAACGCCAGACCAGCGATAAGCTTATCAACTTTGAGAGTGGTATTGAACAAAAGGGAAATGCCCGCCAACCAGTTGCTATTAAGTACTTCCTGACTGCCATTTTGTTCGTTTTATTTGATGTAGAAGTGATCTTTTTCTACCCTTATGCTGTTAATTTTAAGCAGCTGGGTTGGGAAGGATTTTTAGCTGTGCTGATGTTTGTTGGGTTTTTCCTGACAGGATTCATTTATATTATTAAAAAGGGTGCCCTTAAATGGGAAGATTAATTATAGAAATGTGCGTATGATTTGCAACTTTGCAGATCGGGATTGTAAATCTTTAAATCTTAAATCAAATGGCTCGTCCGGTTCAATATAATACAAAGGTGAAGTTGGTGGAAGCTCCGGAAGGATATTCCAGTGAGGGCTTTTTTGCCACTTCTTTTGACAAGGCGATAGGTCTGGCACGTAAAAACTCCATATGGCCTTTACCTTTTGCCACTTCCTGCTGTGGAATTGAATTTATGGCTACTATGGCCTCCCATTATGACCTGTCACGTTTTGGTTCTGAGCGTATGGCATTTACGCCCCGCCAGTGTGACTTGCTGATGGTAATGGGTACTATTGCCAAAAAAATGGGTCCGGTACTGCGTCAGGTATACCTGCAGATGGCCGAACCCCGTTGGGTAATCGCAGTAGGAGCATGTGCTTCCAGTGGTGGTATTTTTGATACCTATTCTGTGTTGCAGGGGATTGACCAGATTATTCCGGTAGATGTGTATGTACCAGGATGCCCGCCAAGACCAGAAGCGATTATTGATGGATTTATGAGGATACAGGAACTGGTAGGAGAGGAAAGTCTGCGCAGGCGTCACTCCGATAAGTACAAGGAACTGATGTCTTCTTATGGTATTCAATAAGACAACAGGCTGCAGATAACATAACAGTGCAGGCGAACAGCTTTTTATGACATCGTAAATATAACAAGGTTAATGTCTTTAACTAACGAACATATACAGCATAGGTTAACGGAGAAGTTTGGTGAAGTACTTACAGAGTTTGCTGAGTCTTTTGGCATGCTCTCTTTTGCAGCTCCTAAGGATCATAACCTGAAAGTGCTGCAATTCCTGTATGATGATGCAGAACTGAAGTTCACGTTTCTGACAGATCTGACAGGGGTACATTACCCGGACCGGAAAAATGAAGAATTAGCAGTCGTGTATCATTTGCACAACTTTCAGGACAATGTACGGCTCCGTTTCAAAGTATATACTGCTGTAGCTGCTCCGCAGATCTTCACCGCTACCCGGTTATTTGAATCTGCGAACTGGATGGAAAGGGAAACTTATGATTTCTTTGGAATCGATTTCGTTGGACATCCTAACCTGAAACGTATCCTGAATGTGGATGAAATGACCTATTTCCCCATGCGTAAGGAGTTTCCGCTGGAAGATCAGACCCGTATTGACAAGGATGATGAAATGTTTGGACGGGGTGGGCATATTGGAATATAATTAATTAGACTATGTCAGAGCAGCAACATATAAATTTGCCGGAAGGCTCAATAGAAAAGCAAACCACCACGCTTAACCTGGGGCCTACGCACCCGGCTACCCACGGGGTGTTTCAGAACATATTGGAAATAGATGGTGAACGTATTGTAAGCGCTGAATCTACCGTTGGTTATATTCACCGCGCTTTTGAAAAAATTGCAGAACGCCGTCCCTTCTACCAGATCACGCCACTCACAGACCGCCTTAACTACTGTTCTGCTCCTATCAACAACATAGGCTGGCATCTTACCGTAGAAAAATTATTAGGTATTGAAACCCCGAAAAGGGTGGATTACCTCCGTGTGATCATTATGGAACTGGCACGTATTGCCGACCACCTGATCTGTAACGGTGTAATGGGGGTAGATAGTGGTGCCTTTACCGGGTTCCTGTACATTATGAAATACAGGGAACTTATTTACGAAATATATGAAGAAGTGTGTGGCTCCCGCCTCACTACCAATATAGGCCGTGTAGGTGGTTTTGAAAGAAACTTTACACCGGCAGCCTTCCAGAAAATTGAGCAATTCCTGGACGAATATCCAAAAGCATTGAAGGAGTTTGAAACCCTGATGACACGTAACCGTATTTTTATGGAACGTACGCAGAAGGTAGGTGGCATTTCCGCAGAAAGAGCGATGAACTACGGATTTACCGGTCCTAACCTGCGTGCTTCCGGCGTGGATTATGATGTAAGGGTAGCCAGTCCTTATTCTTCTTACCAGGATTTTGAATTCGCTATACCAGTAGGTACTACCGGTGATTGTTACGACCGTTTTCTGGTGCGTAACGAAGAGATGTGGCAAAGTGTCAGCATTATCCGCCAGGCGATGGATAAGCTGAAAGGCTTGCCACCGGAGGTGTATCATGCAGATGTACCTGCTTATTACCTGCCGGAGAAGAGTGATGTATATACGAAGATGGAAGCACTGATCTATCACTTTAAAATAGTGATGGGTGAGGCGGATATATTACCGGGTGAGTTATACAATCCGGTAGAAGGGGCAAACGGAGAGCTGGGTTATTATCTCATCAGTGATGGTGGCCGTAGTCCTTACCGTCTGCATTTCCGCAGGCCCTGCTTTATTTACTATCAGGCTTATCCTGAACTGGTGAAAGGAGCGATGATCAGTGATGCGATTATTTGTTTGAGCAGCCTCAACCTGATTGCAGGTGAGCTGGATGCATAAAGTGTTTTGCTTATAACGGCAACGGCCAACGTTGCATTTGACATTATACATTTTTAAAGCCCTTCCGCCCAGGCGGAGGACATGAATACAAGGGCCTTATGATACAATTTTCTGAAGAGAAACTGAATAAAGTAAAAGAGATCATTGCACGCTATCCGGAAGGAAAGCAGAAAAGTGCATTGTTGCCTGTGCTGCACCTGGCGCAAGAAGAATTTGGTGGATGGCTGAGTGCGGAAACCATGGATTACGTGGCGGAATTACTGCAGTTGAAGCCAATCGAGGTGTATGAAGTAGCTACTTTTTACAGTATGTACAACCTGAAACCGGTAGGAAAATACCTGTTTGAGGTATGCCAGACTGGTCCTTGTATGGTGAGTGGCTCTGATCAGATCATTGAGTACATCAAGAATAAACTGGGCATCGGTGTAGGTGAAACTACCCCTGACGGGATGTTTACCCTTAAAACGGTAGAATGCCTGGGAGCCTGTGGGTATGCTCCGATGATGCAATTGGGCAAACATTACCGCGAACATCTGACCCCTGAAAAGGTAGATGCTATTATTGCAGAATGCAGGGCAAAGGCAAACTAAGGTATCAATAAAACAATATAGCCATATAGGTATGAAAACGTTTTACCACCGGCATAAACTAATGATATTGGAGGCTGCAATACTGATATTAATGCTGACAGTACTCTGGAAGGTGGAAAATTGGTTTACTTCCTTTATTTGTGGCACAGGCGCCGGCCTCCTGTTTTACCGGATAGGTGAACGGATGGCAAGGACAAGGATACGGAAGGCTTAGTACCAACGAGCCATTAAACTATAATCAGACAATGGGACGCAAATTACTGTTAGACAAGGCACATATTGAAGGTATCAGGTACTACGATACTTACAGGAAGAACGGCGGTTATGCAGCTGCAGAAAAAGTGTTGAAAAGCATGAGCCCTGACCAGGTGGTAGAAGAAGTGAAGAAGAGTGGCCTGAGAGGTCGTGGTGGCGCCGGTTTCCCAACCGGTATGAAATGGAGCTTCCTGGCTAAACCGGAAGGAGTGCCCCGTTACCTCGTATGTAATGCGGATGAATCTGAGCCAGGTACGTTCAAAGACCGCTATCTTATGGAGTTTTTGCCACACCTGCTCATTGAAGGCCTGCTGATATCCAGTTTTGCTTTAGGATCTCACCGTACCTATATCTATATCCGGGGAGAATATGCCTGGATACCTGATATCCTGGAACAGGCTATTGCAGAGGCTAAAAACAATGGCTGGTTAGGAAAGAATATTTTAGGAACAGGCTTTGACCTGGAAATATATGTACAACGTGGTGCCGGTGCCTATATCTGCGGAGAAGAAACAGCGTTGATAGAATCCCTGGAAGGTAAGCGTGGTAATCCCCGTATCAAACCTCCGTTTCCTGCTATCAAAGGATTATGGGAAAGCCCTACGGTGGTAAATAATGTGGAAACACTGGCAGCAGTAGTACCTATTATTAACCTGGGTGGGGATGAATATGTGAAGTATGGTACAGGTAAGTCTACCGGTACAAAATTATTATCTGCCTGCGGTAACATCAATAAGCCTGGTGTATATGAGATAGAAATGAATATTTCCGTTGAGGAGTTTATTTATTCTGATGAGTACTGTGGAGGTATCCGCAATGGCAAGCGTTTAAAAGCCTGTATCCCGGGCGGTTCTTCCGTACCGGTTTTACCGGCTAACCTGCTGCTGAAAACAGCCAAGGGAGAAACCCGTATGATGACCTATGAAAGCCTCGCAGACGGTGGTTTTGCTACCGGCTCGATGTTAGGCTCCGGTGGGTTTATTGTAATGGATGAAGACCAGTGTATTGTACGTAACACACTTACTTTTGCCCGTTTCTATCATCATGAAAGCTGTGGACAGTGTAGTCCTTGCCGTGAGGGTACAGGTTGGATGAAGAAAGTACTGCAGAACATTGAGTCCGGTAAAGGAAAAATGAGTGACATTGATTTACTGTGGGATATACAACGGAAAATAGAAGGTAACACCATCTGCCCGCTGGGGGATGCTGCTGCCTGGCCGGTAGCTGCTGCTATCCGTCATTTCCGGGATGAATTTGAATGGCATGTGAATAACCCGGCCGAATGCCTGACCCGTAATTTTGGTCTGGCGCATTATGCCGATCCGTTGCCAGTACCTGAACCTGCTGCAGCGGTATAAGCTACAGGGAATGCTCTTGGAAAAGGTGGCTATGCGTAGCATAGCTGATAAATATAATCACCATTTTTTTGCTACCGGAAACAAAGGCAGCTTAAAAGTGGTTTCAAGCAAATGCAATGGCTGAAGAGAAAAAACTTTTTAAGGTCAAGATTGATAATATCTCCGTGGAAGTGGAGCCGGGAACAACTATTCTGAATGCAGCCCGGAAGATAGGAGGAGATGTTGTACCACCGGCAATGTGTTATTATTCCAAACTACAGGGTAGTGGCGGAAAATGCCGTACCTGCCTGGTGAAAGTAACAAAAGGTTCCGATGCTGATGCCCGCCCTATGCCTAAACTGGTGGCCAGCTGCCGTACTACTGTAATGGATGGTATGGAAGTAGCAAATATCACCTCTCCGGAAGTACTGGAGGCCCGTAAAGGGGTTGTAGAGTTCCTGCTGATCAATCATCCGCTGGATTGCCCTGTGTGCGATCAGGCGGGAGAATGTCATTTGCAGGACCTGAGCTACGAGCATGGTGCAGAAGCTACCCGTTTTGAATTTAAACGCAGAACATTTGAGCAGATAGATATCGGTGATAAGATAAAGCTGCACATGACACGCTGTATTTTATGCTATCGTTGTGTATACACTGCCGACCAGCTGACAAATAAGCGGGAACATGGTATCCTGGGTCGTGGCGATGCATCTGAGATCAGCACCTATATCCAGCAGTCACTGGATAATAACTTTATCGGAAATGTGATAGATGTGTGCCCGGTGGGTGCTTTAACTGATAAAACTTTCCGTTTCAAAAACAGGGTATGGTTCCTGAAGCCGGTAAATGCACACCGCAATTGTGATCAGTGCTGTGGTAAAACCACCTTGTGGATGCGTGGTGATGAAGTATTCCGCATTACTGCCCGTAAAGATAAATACGGTGAAGTGGAAGATTTTATCTGTGATACCTGCCGCTTTGATAAGAAAGAAGCAAAAGACTGGACGATTGAAGGTCCACGGAAAATAGAACGCCATAGCGTTATCTCACAAGGTCACTATGTTGGTGTGAAGAAACCTAAAGAGTCGCTGATGGATGTATTGGATGGCCGTAAGCCCAAGCTGCTGATGGATATCCATAGTATCAGTGAGGTAAACAGGCCAGATATAGACCTGTCCAAAATAGACGGGCCTGCACATTCCGACGACTTCAATAGCAAGTAACTGAAGGAGTAGCGTAACAGATAGTTCATCATTCGTAATTGACACATAAGTGCTGGTATGACATTATTAAGTATAGACTGGTTTTTTATCCTGGAAAAGATATTGCTCATTGCAGCAGTATTGGGAGTATCCCTGATGGTGGCGATGTATGCTACCTGGGGTGAAAGAAAAGTAGCGGCTGTTATTCAGGACAGGCGTGGTCCCAACAGGGCTGGCCCGTTTGGTTTATTGCAACCGCTGGCAGATGGTGGTAAGCTCTTCTTTAAGGAAGAGATCATTCCTACCAACTCCAATAAGTTTATGTTTATCCTGGGACCCTCTATCGCTATGATGGTGGCCTGTATGACCAGTGCTGTCATTCCCTGGGGCGACACCTTAACCTTTGGTGATTATTCTTTCTCCCTGCAGATTGCAGATGTGAACATCGGGATTCTGTACCTTTTTGGAGTAGTGAGTCTGGGAGTATATGGTATCATGATCGGAGGCTGGGCATCCAACAATAAATATTCCCTGCTGGCGTCTGTACGTGCGGCTTCCCAGATCATTTCCTATGAGCTGGCATTCGGTATTTCATTGATTGCCCTGCTGATGCTGACCGGCACTTTAAGTATTAAGGAAATTGTAGAACAGCAACGTCAGAGTGGTATCTGGAATGTGATCTATCAGCCACTGGGATTCCTCATTTTCCTGATCTGTTCTTTTGCAGAATGTAACCGTACACCGTTTGACTTACCGGAAGCAGAAAATGAACTGAACGGTGGTTATCACCTGGAATATTCTTCCATGAAGCTGGGCTTTTACCTGTTTGCGGAATACATCAATATGTTTATCAGCTCTGCGCTGATGTCCAGCCTGTATTTCGGTGGTTACAGTTTCCCTGGTATGGATAGCCTGGGACTGAGCCCTAATCTGCTGACAGTAATAGGAGTAATTGTACTCTTTATTAAAATTATCTTCTTCCTGTTCCTGTTTATGTGGGTGCGTTGGACCATTCCAAGATTCCGTTATGACCAGCTGATGCGTTTAGGTTGGAAGATTCTGATTCCGCTGGCCTTATTGAACATGCTCATTACCGGTGCAGTGGTATTATTCCGTCAGGGATTATAATAAGTAAGGAAAAATGAACCGGGCAACCGGCTAATTATAAAAAATATATACCTGCAGGTATACTCAGGCAGGTAACAAACAAGCATACATTATGCAAGCATTAACCAATAGGGCAAAAGCAGTAGACCGCAGGCCAATGAGCTTTGCGGAAAAAATGTATCTGCCTGCCATTTTTAAGGGAATGGCGATAACGTTTAAGCATATATTCCAGAAGAAAAGCACCATCAGCTATCCGGAGCAAAAGCGTCCGTTCAGCCCGGTGTTTCGTGGATTGCAGATATTGAACCGTGACGAAGAGGGCCGTGAAAGATGTACTGCCTGCGGGTTGTGCGCAGTAGCCTGTCCTGCTGAAGCAATCACTATGGAAGCGGCAGAAAGGAAACCAGGTGAAGAGCATCTGTATCGTGAGGAAAAGTATGCTGCTAAATATGAAATCAATATGCTGCGTTGCATCTTCTGTGGTTTTTGTGAAGAGGCTTGTCCTAAAGATGCGGTTTACCTGAGTGAAACATTTGCGCCTTCCAATTTTCAGCGTAAGGGCTTTATCTATGGAAAAGATGATCTGCTGATCCCTCATCCGAAAGACAACCAAACAAAGTAGTATCTGTATTAATAAAACCATACAATAGACAAACATAGCAGAGATGGGAATGAGTATACAACAAATAGTTTTCATGGTGCTTTCAGTAGTAGCACTGGTTTCTGCACTGGGTGTAGTACTGAGTAAAAACCCGGTAACCAGCGTGTTGTGCCTGATCATTACCTTCTTTACCATAGCAGGGCATTATGTAATGCTGAATGCACAGTTCCTGGCAGTAGTACATATCATTGTATATGCAGGTGCTATAATGGTATTGTTCCTTTTTGTGATGATGCTGATGAATATGAATGCGGAAATGGAACCACAAAAGCGGAACTGGCTGAAATATGCAGGGGCTATCAGTGGAGGTGCCTTACTGGTGATACTGGTAGCAGCGCTGAGAGATGCCAATATGCCTGCTGTTCAACCCGGCTCCAATGAGATCGGGCTTATTGAAAACCTTGGTAAAACCCTGTTTACAACCTATGTGATGCCTTTTGAAGTGAGCAGCATTCTTTTCCTGAGTGCCATGGTAGGAGCAGTCGTTATCGGGAAAAAATAAGGGTAATTCATCATTGATCATTAGAAATTGAAAATTATTATATGCCGGTTCAATACTATATTTTCTTAAGCATAGCCTTGTTTTGCATAGGTATAATGGGCGTACTGGTACGCAGAAATGCGATTATCGTTTTTATGTGCATTGAACTGATGCTGAATGCCGTGAATTTATTAATGGTAACCTTTTCTAAAATGTGGGCAGATGCAGGACGGGTAGATGCAGCCGGCGCCCAGATTTTCGTGTTTTTCATTATGGTGGTAGCTGCAGCCGAAGTAGCGGTGGGACTGGCTATCATAGTAATGGTATACAGAAACACACATTCTGTAGACATCAATATCCTCAACAGGTTGAAGAATTGATGTGGTACCGTTGAGGGATCATCAATAAAAGGAACAATTGAAATAACGTAATGGTCTGTGGCCTGTCATTATGGTGCATAGACGGTTAACTAAATACCGATTCGTAAATGATTAATCTAGTTTGGCTGGTACCATTATTACCATTATTAGGATTCCTGGTTAATGGATTAGGGAGGAGGTTCTTATCCAAATCCCTGGTAGGTGTGATTGGAAGTGGTGCAGTGTTGGCTGCTTTTGCAGTGAGCGTAATGATATTCCTGGAAGTAAAAGCTCCCGGGTTTACTCCGCAGGTGGTAACCCTGTTTGATTTCATTAGTGCAGGCACCCTGCATATTCCTTTTGCATTTCAGGTAGATCAGCTGAGTGCTTTATTCCTGCTTATTATTACAGGAGTAGGTACACTCATTCACATCTATTCTACTGTTTACATGAAGGAAGAAACAGATGAAAGTTTTGCACGGTATTTTGCCTATCTCAACCTGTTTATCTTCTCCATGCTCATATTGGTGCTGGGTGCCAACTTTGTGATGATGTTCATCGGATGGGAAGGAGTAGGTTTATGCTCCTATCTGCTGATCGGTTTCTGGTTTAAGAATACGAACTATAACAATGCTGCGAAGAAAGCCTTTATCATGAACCGCATTGGTGACCTGGGCTTTCTACTGGGTATTTTCTTCATGATCACCCAATTCGGATCGGTTACTTTCTCTGAAGTATTTCAGAAAGCAGCTACCCTGGGGATGAATGACCCGGTTATTGTAGCTATGACGATGCTGTTGTTTGTAGGTGCTATGGGTAAATCTGCACAGATTCCGTTATACACCTGGTTGCCGGATGCGATGGCGGGTCCTACACCGGTATCTGCCCTGATCCACGCAGCTACGATGGTTACGGCAGGTATTTATATGATTGCACGTAGCAACGTCCTGTTTACCCTGGCTCCATGCATACAGACTGTAATTGCGATAATAGGGCTGGCTACCGCTTTACTGGCAGCTTCCATCGCTTTAAAGCAAAACGATATTAAGAAGGTATTGGCTTATTCTACTGTAAGCCAGCTGGGTTATATGTTCCTGGCATTAGGTGTGGGCGCTTATACAGCAGCAGTGTTTCACGTAATGACGCATGCCTTCTTTAAAGCCCTGATGTTCCTTGGTTCCGGTTCTGTGATTCATGCGATGGGCGGAGAACAGGATATCCGTAAAATGGGAGGCCTGAAGAAATTCATGCCTACCACCAGCTGGACTTTCCTGGTTGGTTGTCTGGCCATTGCAGGTATACCGGGTTTATCCGGTTTCTTCTCTAAGGATGAGATCCTGGCACATACTTTTGCTGCCAACAAACTGATGTATGCCCTGGCACTTGCTGGTGCGCTGATGACTGCTTTCTACATGTTCCGTTTATACTACATTACTTTCTGTGGTAAGTTCCGCGGCACGCATGAGCAGGAACATCATTTACATGAGAGCCCTGCAGCAATGACCATTCCACTGATCATACTGGCAGTATTATCTATTGCAGGTGGTTATGTAGGATTACCAGAAGTATTTGGTGTAAAACATGTACTGGGTGAATATCTGGCACCCATCTTTGCACCTTCTGCACCTTTTGCAGCTACACATCATTTAAGCCACAGCACAGAATGGATCCTGATGGGCCTGAGCACTGTACTGGTAATTGTATTTATACTACTGGCACGCAAGCAGTTTATTGCTTACCAGGATAATGGCAAGGAGAATACCGGCCTGGCTAAGGTACTGGAAAACAAATGGTATGTGGATGAGCTGTATGATGCTATCATTGTTAAACCTTTAATGGCATTGTCTCAATTCTTCCAGGATGTAATTGAAAAAGCAGGTATTGACCGGTTGGTGAATGGAGTAGGCCGTGGTGTACAATGGGGAAGCCAGCAAATACGCCTGGTGCAAACCGGACAGGTGGGCTTTTACATATTCGCCATGGTAATTGGTATGATTATATTATTCGTGATAGGGTTTATATTATAAATCAATAGCTGAAGTTACAAGCGCAAGATAATTATGTTGACAGTATTACTAATATTGATTCCTTTAATTGCAGGCCTGCTTACATTTGGCCTCAAGGGATCCGGGCCTAAAGTGCTGGGCATGATAGCATCCCTGGCTTCTGTGGCAGTAGCGTTGGGTGCCTTATTCCAATTCCGGACAGCGCCGGAAGGATTACACTTAACCGCTAACTGGATTCCACAATTGGGAAGTCAGTTTAACGTAGGATTAGATGGAATGGGCGTGATGCTCTGTTTACTTACTGCTATTTCCTTCCTGGTTATTTTTATTACGATCTATACAAGGGAGTACGAACGTGCTAACAGTTTTTATGGCCTGATGTTATTATCCCAGGCTGGTCTGATCGGTGTATTTACCGCTTATGATGCCCTGTTGTTCTACTTCTTCTGGGAGCTGGCATTGATCCCTGTTTATTTCCTTTGCTCCATGTGGGGCGGCGAAAAACGCATACCTGTTACTTTTAAGTTCTTTGTGTATACGTTCCTGGGATCACTCTTAATGCTGGTAGGGTTGATTTATCTGTATACCCAGACTCCGGGCGACAAGTCTTTCAGCTGGACTGCTTTCACCACCCTTAATCTGGCTGCGGGTGAGCAGTCCTGGTTATTCTGGTTGTTTTTTGTAGCCTTTGCGATTAAAATGCCCATTTTTCCGTTCCATACCTGGCAGCCGGATACCTATGAGCAATCACCCACCCCTGTTACAATGGTACTTTCCGGTATCATGGTAAAAATGGGCTTGTTTGGTGTGATCCGCTGGGTATTACCCGTATTGCCACAGGGCGCCGCCATGTGGGCGGATGTAGCTATTGTATTATCCATCATTGGTATTATATATGCTTCCTGCATTGCCATTATGCAGCAGGATCTGAAAAGGCTGATTGCTTATTCTTCTATTGCACATATCGGTTTAATGTGTGCCGCCATATTTGCTAATAATGATCAGAGTCTGCAAGGCGTACAGGTGCAGATGTTTAACCATGGTATTAATATCATCGGGATGTGGATCATTGTTGAAATTATCCAGCAGCGTCTGAACGTGAAGAATATGAATGACCTGGGGGGGATCGCACAGGTGGCTCCACGTATGGCTATTTTCCTGGTAATCATCAGTCTGGCAAATATTGGATTACCACTCACGAATGGTTTCATCGGAGAATTCTTAATGTTCAGCGGATTGTTTCAATACAATGGATGGTTTATGGCAGTAGCTGGTCTGGGAATTATTCTGGCTGCGGTATACACCCTGAATATGATTCAGCGGGTGATGTTTGGAGAAAGTAATACCCTGACTGCCAAGACTACCGATCTGCAAGGTGGAGAATTGCTGGCATTGAGCCTGGTGGTGATCCTGATTCTTGTATTGGGGGTATATCCAAAGCCTATGCTGGATTTGGTTAGCAGCACTACGGAAGTGGTAAACAAGGTGTTTTAGAATAAAAAGGAAAGAAGCGGGGTATTTTACCTTTTACTTTTTTCATTTTAAGTTTTTTGTAAGACAAGAATATGAATGCACTAATTTCTACGGCTTTATCGGGCGTTTTAATGATGTTTGTTGGTTTATTTGTAAGCAATAAGCAACAGATCAAGTATTTTGCCATAGCGGCGGTGATCATCGCTTTTGTAGCTAACCTGCTGGAGTGCCCTGGATTGCAAGGCGGTAGCCGTATTTACTATGGCATGATAGAAGTAAGCCAGTTCAGTATATTGTTTAATGCAGTAGCATTAGGCGCTACCCTTTTATATTTTATATTATCCGGTCGTGAGTTTGAGAAAGTGGGAGAGCATGTGGCGGATTATTTTGGACTGGTGTTTTTCATTTTAGCAGGGATTACCCTGGCAGCTTCTTTCAGCAATATGCTGATGTTGTTCCTGGCTATTGAAATTATATCTATTCCTCAATATGTTCTGGCAGGTAGCGATAAGCAGAATCTGAAAAGCAGTGAAGCAGGTCTGAAGTACTTCCTGATGGGAGCTTTCTCTACCGGTATCATGCTGATGGGTATTACCCTCATTTATGGCGCAGCAGGTACTTTCAATATTGCAGAACTGGGGCTGGGCACCGGCAGTATTCACCCGCTGGCCCTCTGTGGTATTATCCTGCTGGCATTTGCACTTTCTTTTAAAGTATCTGCGGTACCTTTTCATTTCTGGACACCAGATGTATATGATGGTTCACCTACCGTTTTCACTTCTTTTATGGCTACCGTTGTAAAAGCAGGTGGTTTCATTGCTTTCTTACGCATGTTCCACATCAGCTTTACAGGTGGTACCATCAGTGAGCACTGGTTGCTGATCCTGTCTATCATTGCTGCCTGCACGCTGATTCTGGGTAACTTTACTGCTGTGTTCCAGCAAAGTGTAAAACGTATGCTGGCATACTCCAGTATTGCACAGGCAGGGTTTATGATGCTGGCAGTAATAGCCATGAATAAACTGGCCTCCCAGGGTATTATTTTATATGCAGCAGCATATAGCATTGCTACCATTGGGGTGTTTGCGGTACTCATGAAAATGAAGGATTATACCTTTGAAGGATTTAACGGCCTTGCACGTAAATCGCCCTTATTAGCATTGGCTACCGCCATTTTCCTGTTTTCACTGGCAGGTATACCACTTACTGCAGGCTTTATGGCAAAGTACCTGGTACTGGCCGCAGCAGTGCAGGAAGGTAATTTACTCTGGCTGGTAATTATAGCAGTGGTTTGTGCGGCTATCAGTGCATACTATTATTTCAGGATCATTATAGCGATGTATTTCAAACAGGGTGATCCGGAAGTAGAGCCTGTGGGCAGTGGCTTCAAAGCAGCGTTAATACTGACTATTGCTATTATAATTATACTGGGTGTATTCCCAGGGCTGGTGTTGCAGTTTGTATAACAGCTTTTAGCTCTTAGCTTAAATGCAGCGAGTGAAAAAGAGCTGTTAGCTTTTAGACCTTAGCCTTTAGCTCAAATGCAGCAATTAACAAGTGAGAAAAAGTTTGATGATATTTAAAAGACGCCGGGACACCTGGCGTCTTTTTTTATACAGGTGGCCTATCCTGGACAGATCTTCGCATTTATTGACTCGAAGTACACAGCTACCGCTATTCTCTCAGGGCTTGTTCTACCAGCAAAAGGCTAAGGTCTAAAAGCTAACAGCTATTCTTGTTCCACCAGCTAAAGGCTAAAAGCCAAAAGCTAACCGCTATTAAACCCTTTCATCCCAAAAAGGCATGTATTACAATCTTAATTATACTAACTTTAGCTAGTAAGCGATAGTTATGCATTTTCGTGATATATTTTCCCTGGCATTTCGTTCTGTAACCGGCAACCGGCTGCGTACCGGGCTTACGGTAGCAATTATTGCCTTTGGTATTATGGCCCTGGTAGGGATTCTTACTGCTATTGACAGTATGAAGGGGAGTATTTATTCCAGTTTTGCCAGTATGGGAGCCAACAGCTTTTCTATCCGTAACCGGGAAATGATGATCCGGATGGGTAATGGGGATAAGGCTACCAAAGGAAATAAACGGACCAAAGTAAAAGCATCCAATCGCAATAAACCTATCAAGTACCAGGAAGCAGTTGCTTTCAAAGAAAGATATACCTTCCCGGCTTCCGTTAGCATTTCCTTCCGGGCTACCGGGATTGCTACGGTATACAAAGGGGATAAAAAAACAAACCCTAATGTGCAGGTGATTGGCGGTGATGAAAACTACCTGAGCTTGTCTAACTATGACCTGCAGCAGGGGCGTAACCTGAACAAGCTGGATGTTGAATCAGGACGTAATGTAGCTATTCTGGGATCTGATGTGGCTAAAAAGCTCTTTGGGGAAGATTTTAAGGACATTATCAACAATACAGTGCGGGTGGGGGATATCCGTTACCGGGTAATAGGAGTATTGACCTCGAAGGGAAGCAGTAATATCATGAGTGCGGATAATGTGGTGATCACTTCAGTAAACAATACCCGGAGGATCTTTGAACGCCCTAATGCTTCTTATCAGATAGGTGTTTCGGTAAAGGATATCACCCAGATGGATGCAGCGGTGGGAGAGGCTACCGGTTTGCTGAGGATCATACGTGGGTTGGCATTCAATGAAGAAGAGAATTTTTACATCAGCAAGAGCGATAGTATTGCAGAAATGCTGTTTAAAAGCTTGAGTACGGTAACGGTGGCAGCCGCTTTTATCGGCTTTATTACCTTGTTTGGATCTGCTATTGGTTTAATGAATATCATGTTGGTATCGGTAGCAGAACGGACCCGGGAAATTGGTGTAAACAAAGCACTGGGAGCTACCAGCCATACTATCCGCAGCCAGTTTATTTATGAAGCCATTATCATCAGTATTTCCGGGGGGATCCTGGGAGTTGTATTAGGGATGATGGTAGGTAATCTGGTTTCTGTTTTATTAAAAACCAGCTTTATTATCCCCTGGGTATGGATTACCCTGGGTATATCTTTGTGTGCCGCTGTTGGGCTGGCATCAGGGATCTATCCCGCTGTCAAGGCCTCCCGCCTTGATCCTATTGTGGCGCTCCGCTACGAATAGGCTTTTATCGTGCTTTATTCTCCGGCTGCTTGCATAAGACGGGTGTAATAGATAACTTTAGTTCTGTGAGGGAGAAAAGGGAACAGACTACGTTATGAAAAAAAGCACGTTAGATGTCACTATTAGTTGTTATTGCTGCTATCCTCTTATTGGTATTTCTGGTTACTTATTGTCGTCTGAATACCTTTATGGCTTTCCTCATTGTGTCCCTGTTGATGGGATTGGCATTAGGAATGAAAATTACGGCCATTACCCAGTCTATTCAAACCGGAATAGGTAAAACGTTAGGCTCGCTTATTATTGTCATTGTATTTGGCGCTATGCTGGGAAAGCTGGTGGCAGAGAGTGGTGCTGCACAGCGTATTGCCACCGGATTAATGCAGGTATTCGGACAAAAGTATATCCAGTGGTCGCTGATGCTGACCGGGTTTATTGTGGGCATACCTTTGTTCTACAATATCGGGTTTGTGCTGATGGTACCGCTGATATTCACGGTAGCCGCACGTACAGGATTGCCGGCAGTGTACCTGGGTATTCCTATGTTGGCATCCCTTTCGGTAACCCATGGTTATCTCCCGCCACACCCGTCACCCACAGCGTTGGTGCATGAATTCGGGGCTAATATGGGCCTTACGTTGCTCTATGGTATGCTGGTAGCCATTCCTGCTATTGTAATGGCGGGGCCGGTGTTTTCCCGTTTCCTGAAGCAATATAAAACAGCCCCTGCGGCGATGTTTACTGCGGAGCCTATGCCTGATGAGCAATTACCAGGCATGCTGGCCAGTATCTATGCTGCATTGTTACCGGTAGTGTTACTGGCAGTAACAGCTTTGATAAAAGTGGTTACCGTTGAAACGCAGCCTTTGTACCAGCTGGCCGATTGGCTCGGCGATCCGGTGATAGTAATGCTGCTGGCAGTACTAAATGGCATGTATATTCTGGGACTGCGCAGAGGGATGCCCATGAAAAAAGTAATGGGAGTGATGGATGATGCGGTAAGAGATGTAGCGGTGATTATACTGATCATCGGAGGTTCGGGCGCGCTCACCCAGATGCTGCACGACAGTAAGGTGAGCAGTTATATTGCCACTGTTTTACAGGGCATGCATACACATCCGCTGATACTGGCCTGGGGTATTGCTGCATTGATCCGCGTATGCGTAGGGTCGGCTACAGTAGCGGGATTGACCACAGCTGGTATTGTAGCACCCTTAATTGGATCTACCGGTGTAAACCCCAGCTTAATGGTGCTGGCTACCGGTGCCGGCAGCTTAATGTTTTCACATGTAAATGATGCCGGTTTCTGGATGTTCAAGGAATATTTTAACTTGTCTGTGAAAGATACCATTAAAACGTGGTCTGTGATGGAAACAATTGTATCCATAGTAGGATTGGGAGGATGTTTATTATTAAGTTTGTTTGTATAAAGTATAGTTCATTTTATAAAAATATCGTTATGTCAGCAAATGAAAGATTCAAAGCATTAGGATTACAATTGCCACCTGCACCTGCACCTGCGGGAGTTTATAAACCATTGTTGATAGATGGTAAGCACGTATATGTATCCGGGCATGGTCCTGTAAAAGAAGATCAAAGCCTGATCGTTGGCAAGATAGGGGCCGAAATGGATATGGAGCAAGGTAAGCTGGCCGCACAGCAGGTGGGATTAACAATTTTGTCTACCCTGATGGCTAACCTGGGTAGCCTGGACAAAATCAAGCGGGTGATCAAGGTATTAGGCATGGTTAACTGTACTGCTGATTTTGGCCAACATCCATATGTCATTAATGGTTGCAGTGAATTGTTTGCCAAGATATGGGGAGAAGATAATGGTATTGGGGTACGTAGTGCTGTAGGCATGGGCTCTTTACCAGGTAATATTTCTGTGGAAATTGAAGTCTTGTTTGAACTGGCTTAATGGCTGTTGTGATAGTTAATTAATCTTATAGAGATGCACTGGTACGACCTGCAAAATATAGCACAGATTGATTCCCCTGCGATAGTATTATATCCTGACCGTATAAAGGAGAACATACAGCAGTTAATAAAGATGATTGGTGATGTATCCCGGTTACGCCCACACGTAAAGACGTCAAAAACGGCGGAAGTGGTACAGCTGATGCAGGAAGCTGGTATCAATAAGTACAAGTGTGCCACTATTGCGGAAGCAGAAATGCTTGGTATGGCGGGTGTTGCGGAGGCTATGCTGGCTTATCAGCCAGTGGGTCCCAAGATCTTCAGGTTGCTGGCCGTGGCACAAAAATATCCAGCTACCCGCTTTTCCTGCCTGGTAGACAATGAAGCTACTGCGGTGGCTATAGCGGCTACATTTGCCGCACAGCAATTATCCATACCGGTATTCATGGATCTCAACGTAGGGATGAACAGAACCGGGATTAAACCTGGAAAAGCAGCATTGGAATTATATACCCGGCTACATACCATTACCGGTATCACCCCTGTAGGATTGCATGCGTATGATGGTCATATTCATGATACGGAACTGGCTGTGAGAACGGAGAAATGTGTAAAGGCATTTGAACCGGTGAAGGCGTTGGTGCAACAAATAAAAGATGCCGGATTACCTGCACCATTGGTGGTGGCGGGGGGAACGCCAACTTTTTCCATACATGCCGCTAACGAAGCGGTAGATTGCAGCCCGGGCACTTTTGTACTTTGGGACGAAGGATACCGGCAACACATTCCTGAGCAGCCATTTCAGTTTGCTGCTGTATTGATAACACGGGTAATTGCAGTAATAGATGATCAGTTGTTATGCCTGGATCTTGGACATAAATCAGTGGCAGCTGAAAACCCACAGCCCAGGGTATTCTTTTTAAATGTACCGGCCGCAACACCGGTGTCTCAAAATGAAGAACACCTGGTGGTAAGAGTGGAAGATACTTCCCTTTATCCGGTGGGGACTGTGTTTTATGGGGTGCCCTATCATATCTGCCCTACCATGGCATTATATGAAAAGGCATATGTGGCCAGTGATAATACCTGTATGGCCAACTGGCGTATCATAGCCCGTGACCGTAGTATTACAGTTTAATGTACTTTTATAGTATATATCTTGTTTTATGCGGAATGTTATCAAGCGTATTAAAACGTTTAATGATGGCAGGATCCCTGAGCTGTTGCAGCTCAAGTATAAAGGAATGCGTGAAAATGCTTTCCGTTTTTACAGGGGTTCCTGCCATTTATTTTATCAGGACCTGCCAGCAAAAAGCCCTTTGTTAAAGTCCCCGCTGGCATGGGTATGCGGTGATCTCCACCTGGAAAATTTTGGCAGCTACAAAGGAGATAACCGGCTGGCATATTTTGACATCAATGATTTTGATGAATCCGTTCTGGCCCCCTGCCTGGTAGATGCAGGCAGATTGTTATGCAGCTTATTCCTGGCTAGTAGTGCACTTGGGATCAATGAGGATGGCGCTACCCATCTCTTTAATGTTTTCCTGGAGGAATATGCAACTACACTTGCAGCCGGATACATACGCCCGCTGGAACAGCGTACCGCAAAAGGAGTAGTGCGGGAACTGCTGGATGCAGTACAACTCCGCAAACAAAAGGACTTTCTGAATAAGCGGGTTACTTATAAGAACGGGGTAGCCAAACTGATCATTAACAATATACGGACATTCAAAGCAGACAAACATACCCGTGAGCAGGTGAAAGAGGCTATTGAAGCATGGGGTGCTCAAATGAAAGGCCCTGGCTTTTATAAAGTAAAAGATATTGCTTATCGTGTGGCCGGTACCGGTAGTCTGGGTGCAGACCGGTACATTGTTTTGGCAGCAGGAAAAAATGGTACAGCCGGCGACTTTCTGCTGGATGTTAAACTGGCCACTCCTTCCTGTATACTGGCTTATTTTGATTTTCCTCAACCAGCATGGTCACATGAGGCGGCCCGTATTATAGAACTGCAGAAAAGAATACAGGCTACTTCGCCGTTTTTACTGAACGATATAGTGATCAACAACCGGCAGTTTGTGTTAAAAGAACTGCAGCCAATGCTGGATAAACTGGACTATGCATTGTTTAGGGGTAAGCTCCGGAAGCTGGAGATGGTATTGAAAACAATGGGGCAGATCTGTGCCTGGGATTGTTTGCGCAGCTCAGGGCGGCAGGGATCAGCGATTGCCGATGAACTGATTGCTTTTGGAAAAGAGGTATCCGTCTGGCGTAAACCATTATTTGATTTTGCGCAGGCGTACAGTGCACAGGTGGAAAAAGATTATGCTACCTTTTGCCAGGCATATGATGAAGGTGTATTCACATTGTTACCTGCTCCTGCAGAGCTAAAAAAATAGCTGGGATAAAACATTGCTGGCATCATTGATGCTGGGTTTCAGCCCCAGAAACTTACTGAATTGTGCGGCTGTGAGTATTGTTTTTAATTTGGAAGTAAGGCCATTTTTCATACTGCCAAATTTAGTAGTATAAGCAGCCGGATTACTTTGTTGTAATGGCAGGATGTTTACCTTTTGTTTAATAAAACTGGTAACAAGGTTGAGTATCTTTGGTTGCTGTGTTGCTGTAAGTGATAAGGCAGGGCTTAATTTTGAAAGGATGGCATTTGCGGTACCATCGATATTTAACAGGGGGGCCTGTTTAGTAATATCAGGAACCGCAGGCAATGCACCTTGGGCACTAGCTGTCATTGAACATACACCTGCAAAAAATACCAGGAGTGTTATCTTTTTCATGATAAAGGGTTTTAGACGACTGATTTGGTTGTACATATTAAATATACGGATTTCCTCAACAGCGTTCATCAGCCTACTAAGGCATATTATTTGCCATAACTGACTAAAAAAAGTATTATGGGTTCTTACCGCACCATAAACAAGCTGCTTTTATTACTACTGATTGTGGGAGGGTTTTTTGTGGGAGGTTGCCAGAAAAATGAAACCAGTACTATTTTACCGGCATCCAGGGAAGTGGAGGTTAAAGACGAAGCATATGGCACAGATCCTGCACAAAAAATGGATGTGTACCTGCCTGCGGACAGAAGTACGGATGCTACCAAGGCTATTGTGTTTATTCATGGAGGAGGATGGGTAGGCGGTGATAAAAAAGACTTCACCCTGGCGATTGATTCTTTAAAGAACCGTACCGCCACCTATGCTTATTTTAATATCAATTACCGGCTGGCTACTGCCAACAGGAACCATTTTCCTACGGCTGAGCAGGACGTAAAGCAGGCGCTGGAATATATCTGGCAAAATGCCGGCAGATACCAGATTTCCAATATTACCATAGTGCTGGGAGCCAGTGCAGGTGCGCATCTGGCAGCATTGTCTGCTTACAAGCATAATGAAAAAGGGTATATAAAAACAGCCATATGCCTGATAGGGGTGTATAATATGACTACCTTATACAATCAGGCAGGGGCGGACGTAAAACCGTTGTTATCAATCTTTATGGGAGGTAGCCCACAGCAAAACCCTACTGCCTATCAGGAGGGTAGTCCGGTTAATTATGTAACAGCAAAAAGCCCGCCTACACTGGTCATACATGGTACAGAAGATCAGGTGGCGCCGATTGCCCAGGCAGAGGAATTAGTACAGCACCTGAAGCAGGCAGGTGTAGTACATGAATATGTTACTTATAAGGCAGGCCATGAAATTCCTCCGGCATCAGCAGGCGATGCGGTGTTGAGGATGTTTACCTTTATTAACAAGTATGCTAAATAGAGAGCCTGTTGCAGCTATACTGCTGCGTAAAAGCGCAGTATAGCTGCAGCAGGTTATTGCAGTACTATTTTTACATATTTGGTACCTGGATTCATATCATTGTCTAAAAAGATATAGGTAGCTAACAGGGTATTACTGTCCATCCATTTTACTTCGCCGGGTCCCCAATTGTTGATTTCAATTTCGCCTATCATTTTTACCTGGTCATTTTCGTAGCTGAACAGCTGGAACCCGTTGGGTACAAACCCTGCCGCAAGATCCATAGAAGTACATAACAGATACTTTTTATCGGGCGAAACAACCGGTGCGCCCCAGGTATGGAGGGTATCTCCGTTGGCCGGATTTACCAGGAGATAATCTCCGGATTCGTAGTAAGTGGCTATCACTCCCAGGCGGTGAATAGCAGGAAAATATCCGGCATAGGTATAACCCGCATAGTCTTCATCATCCTGGTTCACTTTATTGACCATGGACATCGTTTGTCCGTTGGTCAGTGAGAACAGGAGGGTATCAGCATTACGCTTTAGCAGGAGGCTGTCTTTAGCCAGTAAAACATTTTCGGTGGTATCGGTAGATGAGGAAGGGTATTGATCAAATAAGGCCTTGCTAACCGTGTATACCAGCAGGGTTTTATTCCCTAAATGAAGGGTATCTATTGGAATATTACTATCTATGTTATTATTAACAGTGGTATCAGTAGTGGCAGTACCATCACCGGTACGAGGAGTCTGGTTATTGCATGCTGCCAGCAGGAGGGCGGAGGTCAGCAATAGCAGGTTACATTTCATAAGGTACGTCGTTTAATTGGCCAGGCAATCACCGGTACCACTGTTGAATGATGATGACATAGGATCAGCAGATGGCAGGCGCCCGGTATCGGATGTAAATGTAGATATTTTATTATATATGTTGTATGTCATCGGGAGGGAGATCCTGAGGTTGTACGTGGGAGGCAATAGCAGCAGGTGAGGAAGTAGCTATCCCGGCAGGGGGGATAGTTGGAGGTAAAAAAAATCCCGGACCTGTGAGGGACCGGGAAGTTTCTTTATACTGATTGTGTTGCCACAAGTCAGTCGTATGGTTTACTCAGCTACCACTTCAAATTCCATTTCAGTTTCGTTGCCTTTACCGAAATCGATGCGAGCTTTGTAAGTACCTAATTCTTTAACATCATCCAGGATGTGGATGCGGCGGCGGTCGATTTCGTAACCTTTTTGCTCTTTAATAGCACGTGCAATCTGCACACCGGTTACGCTACCGAATATTTTACCGGAAGTACCGGTTTTAGCGCCAATTTTAACAGCAGAAGACTTCAGTACTTCTACTACTTTGGCAATTTCGGCCAACATTTTCTCTTCTTTTACTTGACGCACTTTCAGGCGTTCCTGTAATTGCTTTAAGTTAGAAGGGCTGGCTTCCACTGCAAATTTCTGAGGTATCAGAAAATTTCTGGCATAACCGTTTTTCACGCTTACCAGTTCATTCTTCTGGCCCAGATTATCAACGTCTTGTATTAAGATGATTTGCATAACTTCTTACTTTAAAAGGTCAGTAACATAAGGCAATAAAGCCATTTGACGAGCTTTTTTAATAGCCTGGGCTACTTTACGCTGAAATTTCAGGGAGTTACCCGTAATACGGCGGGGCAGCATTTTGCCCTGGTCGTTCAGAAATTTCTTCAGAAACTCGCCGTCCTTGTAATCCACATACTTGATGCCCATTTTCTTAAAACGGCAGTATTTCTTCTGGCGTTTTTCAGTTTTAACGGCTGTTAAGTATTTAATTTCTTGTTTAGGTTTAACTGCCATAATTTTAAGCTTCAGTGGTTTTAGGATCAGCGTTAACGCCATGTTTCTTGCGGCCGTTGTACTCTACAGCGTACTTGTCCAGTGCAGTAACCATGTGACGTAATACATTTTCATCGCGATTCAGCTGAATTTTCAGCTTCTCATTGAGGTCGGATGGCGCACTGTATTCCAGAACCAGATACATTCCTGTAGTCTTTTTCCGGATAGGATACGCCAGTGATCTTAATCCCCAGGGATTTTCGTGCGTTACATCTCCGCCATTATCTTTAATGATATCAGCGAATTTCTTCTGGGCTGCCTTGTAGTCATCCTCAGAAAGCACAGGGGTAAAGATCACCATCAATTCGTAGTTCATAATGTTCCCTGTTTAAAAATTGATTAAAAATAAAAATTTGGAGTGCAAAGATAGGCTTTTTTACGTACCAACCCTGATTATTTGGACATTAATTATACTGGGATATTGGGAGGAGAGTAATTGTATGGTAATTAATGCGTTAGGGGGGAGCTAAAAGCTAATTGCCAACAGCTAACAGCTCAAAAAAAGGCCGTCCTCAAAAGGGAACGGCCGTTTCGAAAGAGGTTTTTTCAAAAAAAGATCAGTGGTTAACGAGCATCTTGCTTTATCCAGATCCTCCAATGCTGGTTAATACAGCCATTGGAAGAGATAAATTATTGATATACAATTATTTGATATAAAATGCTGCCGCTTTCCAGGGACAACATACCAATAACATGGGCACATCCGGCCTTACTGCTCCATACCAGTATATATTATTGATGCTCAAATATACGCACTTATATCCACCAGGGGCAGTGTTGTTTTGTCATCTTGTCAGGCAAACCGTACTGGCACGCACTTTGGAAAAAAAACATCACAAAAAATTAAGATTCCCATGCAGAAAGGAGCAATACGTGTACAAACTGAGAACATTTTCCCCATTATCAAAAAATTCCTTTATTCAGATCATGAAATCTTTATCCGCGAGCTGGTAAGTAATGCGGTGGATGCTACCCAAAAGCTGAGAACATTGGCAAGTGTAGGCGAGTTTAAAGGAGAACTGGGAAATATTGACATTGAAGTAAAACTGGATAAGGAAAAAAAGACCCTGACAATTGCTGACCATGGTATTGGTATGACGGCAGAAGAGGTAGATAAGTATATTAACCAGGTAGCTTTTTCAGGTGCAGAAGAATTTCTGAAGAAATATAAAGGCCAGTCGGATGGTGCCAATATCATCGGACACTTTGGATTGGGTTTTTACTCTTCCTTTATGGTGAGTGATAAAGTAGAAATTTTCAGTAAATCCCATAAGGAAGGAGTACCTGCTGTACGCTGGGAGTGTGATGGCAGTCCTGAATACGAAATGGAAGCTACTGAAAAGGCAGAACGTGGTACAGATATCGTGATGCACGTAAATGCAGAAAGCGAAGAATTTCTGGACGAACACCGCATCCGTACCATCCTGGAAAAATTCTGTAAGTTTCTGCCGGTGCCTATCAAATTTGAAGGACAGCAGATTAACAATACCACCCCTGCGTGGACAAAGAAACCAAGTGAACTAACAACAGAAGACTATCAGAATTTTTATAAGGAATTATATCCTTTTGCAGAGGCGCCGCTGTTCTGGATTCACCTGAATGTAGATTATCCGTTTAACCTCACGGGTATTCTTTATTTCCCCAAAATTTCCAAAAGCTACGAAATACAAAAGGATAAGATCAACCTGTATTCCAACCAGGTATATGTAACAGATGAGGTAAAAGATATTGTACCGGAATTTCTGATGCTGTTGCATGGGGTGATTGATAGCCCGGATATTCCACTGAATGTAAGCAGGAGCTATTTACAGGGTGATCCCAATGTGAAAAAGATCAATGCGCATATCACTAAAAAGGTAGCAGATAAGCTGGATGAAATGTTCCGTAATGACCGGAAAGGATTTGAAGAAAAATGGGAGTCTATTGGTTTGTTTGTGAAGTATGGTATGATGACGGACGACAAATTCCTGGAGAAAGCCAACAAATTCCTGTTACTGGAAGAAATTGGTGCGGACAAATTCCATACACTGGAAGAATACCGTACAGAAGCGGCTGCTTTGCAAACCAATAAAGAGCAGAAGCTGGTAATATTGTATGCCACCAATCCGGTACAACAGGATAGTTATGTAAAGGCTGCGCGTAATAAAGGTTACAAGGTGGTGAAGATGGAAACCCTGGTGGATGCTGCCTTCATCAACAACATGGAAGCCAAATGGGAAAATGTACAGTTTACCCGGGTAGATGCGGATATTGCTGATAATCTGATTGACAAAGACGAAAAAGCAGAAAGTGTTTTAACACAGGAAGAAGAAGGTAAACTGAAAGATTTGTTTGGGCAGCAGATTGCACAGCCTAATATAAAAGTAGAATTAAAAGGATTGAGTGCAGATGCACAACCGGTGATTGTAACAAGGCCGGAGTTTATGCGCCGGATGAAAGACATGGCAGCTGTTGGTGGTGGCGGTATGAACTGGTACGCCAATATGCCGGATGAAATAAATATGACCGTAAATGCCAATCATCATGTATATCAGCATATTCTGAAAGAAGACAATGCAGATCTTCAGCAGAAGCTGGTAAAAAATTTAGCTGACCTGGCATTACTGTCTCAGAATTTATTAACCGGTGCTGATCTCACTGCCTTTGTAAACAGAAGTGTGGAATTGATGGGAGGAGAAAAGAGAAGTTAAGCATAAAAAATAAACGATTGCAATAAAGCTCCCCGTTTTCCGTTTAGGAGGGGAGCTTTTTCTGTTTATAGATTGTTGGAGCGGCAGGCTATAAACAGAAAAATATTGAGAAACCTTTTTACAAAGGCATGAAGTAAACCACTTCATGCCTTTTGTCATTTTAACCAGTTATATGAAAAAAAAAGCAATTAAAAATTTTGGCCATGTCTTGCTGCTCGGAGCACTAACAATGATGATGTCATGTGGAAAAGACAGCATTGCTCCCCAGCCATCACTGAACGTTGACAATGAAGCAGCTGCTGTTGCAGCAACGGGATTAGTTACCACTGCCTTTACTCCGCAGACAGTGGGTATTACTGTAAAAAAGATGGATAACCAGCGTGGAAACATCAGTCAGTATCTACTGTACATTCCTAACGGTTATAATGAAAAGAAAACCTATCGCTGGCCGGTGGTGATAGCTTTACATGGAATGGGCGAAACCGGTTCCAATATTAATGTAGTCAGGAATGTAGGATTACCTAAAGTAGTAGCAGGAAAACCTTTTGTTATGATTGCACCACAGTGCCTGCGTAACTGGTGGAACATCGCTACACTGGATGTATTGTACAGTGAGATCATCGCTAAATACAATGTAGATCCGAAGCGTGTGTATTTAACCGGGTTAAGCATGGGAGGATTTACTACCTGGGATTGGAGTATTCTCAGCCCACAGAAATTTGCAGCTATTGTACCTATCTGTGGTGGCAGCAATCCGAAGAATGTAGCCAGTATAAAAACTACGCCTGTATGGGCATTCCATAACGCAGATGATCCGACCGTAAGTGTTTGGAACACCCGTAATATGGTCAATGCATTGAAGGCTATTGGCGGCAATGTAAAGTATACCGAAAATCCTACGGGAGGACATAATGCCTGGGATAAGGCTTATGCCAATGCAGGATTATATACCTGGTTGTTAGCACAACATAAATAGCAGGTAAAAAAATGATCTACCGGCAGTTGCCGCTCCGGCTGCTGGTGGATTTCAGGAAACCATATCACCTGGATACTGTATCCGGATGAAGTATTACTTCTTTAAAGCATTGTATATGAGAAAGACCATGATAGCATTTTTTAGTGCTGCACTATTGTTGGGAACACTGACTTTTATGTCCTGTTCCAAAGAAACCCCTAAAGAACTTCCTGTTCCGGTTGATCCGGGAAAACCAGTTGAACCGGGAAAACCAACGCCTAAGCCGGATGATGTATTTCCGGCGCAGACAGTGGGTATTACCAACAAAAAAATGGATAATCAGCAGGGGAATATTACAGACTATGTATTGTACATTCCGGATGGTTATAATGAAAAGAAAAATTACCGCTGGCCGGTAGTGATTTCCCTGCATGGTGTAGGAGAAATTGGCAATGATGTGAATGTGGTAAAAAGAGTAGGATTGCCAAGGGTAGTAGCGGGGAAGGAATTTGTAATGGTAGCCCCTCAGTGTTTAAGGAACTGGTGGAATATTGCTACGTTGCAGATCTTATATAAAGAAATTCTGGCGAAATATCATGTGGACAGCTCCAGGGTATATCTTACCGGATTAAGCATGGGAGGGATGACGACCTGGGATTGGAGTGTAGCATATCCTGATCAGTTTGCCGCAATAGTACCCATCAGCGGAATGGGAGATGTGAATAAAGCCTGCAATCTGAAGGCAGTACCTGTATGGGCATTCCATAATGCAGATGATCCTACGGTGGATGTAAAAGGTTCGCGCAATATGGTAGCCGCATTAAAAGCCTGTGGCGGAAACGTGCAGTATACGGAAAATGCTACCGGCGGACATAATGCCTGGGATAAGGCTTATGCTAATCCCGCATTATATACCTGGATGTTGCAGCAGCATAAATAAAGAGCTATTAGCTGTTAGTCTTTAGCTGTTAGCTAAATGCAGCGAATGAGTTTATGCTCAATACCCTTTTTAGAATAGCTAACAGCTGTTAACTAACACCTTCCATAATAACAAGGACTTCAACAAAACACAATCGCTAACAGCTAAAGGCTAATAGCTAACAGCTCTCCTGATGTCTATTACTTTCATTTGAAGATTGACAGTGCCATTCCATTCATTTTCATCCAGGGTAAACACCATATCAAAAGGTTGTTTATCACTGATAATTTGAAATTTATCAGCCATGTAAAAGCCGATACCTTGTAAGGAAGAGAAGTTACGGCCTTGTTTTACAGAAAACTTGATATGCTCTTCTTTTACCAGTTTGGAATAGCCGCTGTCTACTACATTTCTGATCAGGAAAACAGGGCGGAGATTATCTGGTCCTAATGGTTCGAACTGTTTCAGGATGTTATAGAAAGCCGGTGTGATATCACTGGCATTAATTTCGGTATCAATGACAATTTCCGGGATTAATAATTCTGGGTTGATGGTAGTAGCTACTACCTGTTCAAATTTTTCCTGGAAGGCCGGCACATTTTCTGGTTTCAGGGTCATGCCGGCAGCATAAAAATGTCCGCCATAGTTTTCCAGCAGGTCTTTACACTGATGAATGGCCTCATATACATTAAAACCTGTCACGGAGCGGGCAGAACCGGCTACCTTATCATTTGATGTGGTGAGTATGATAGTGGGCCGGTAGTAGTATTTGTCTATCAGGCGGGAAGCCACAATACCTACAACCCCTTTGTGCCAGTGCGACTGGAACAGGACGGTAGATTTACGGGCCGCCTGGGTAGCATCATTCTGAATGAGCGCGATAGCTTCCTGTGTAATGGTGTTATCTATTTCTTTCCGGTCAAAGTTGTCAGCGTGAAGAATATCAGCAATAGCTTTTGCTTTCTGGAGATCATTTTCAATGAACAGGTTGACTGCTTTACGAGCGTCATCCATTCTGCCGGCCGCATTTACACGGGGAGCGATTACAAATACCAGATTGGAAATAGTTAGTTTTTCTTTTAGTGAACTAAGTTCTATCAGCGCTTTAATACCTGGTAATGGATCTTCATTTACCTTTATTAGCCCATGAAAAGCCAGTATGCGGTTTTCACCGGTCATCGGCACAATATCCGCGGCAATACTGGTAGCCACCAGGTCCAGGTATTTATTGGCTTCGGAAGGAGGAAGGCCTAGTTTTTGAGCAAATGCGCTTACCAGTTTATAGCCGATCCCGCATCCGCTTAATTCTTTGTAAGGATAAGGACAATCAGGTTGTTTGGGATTCAGAATGGCGACAGCAGGTGGTAAAATGGCATCCGGCAAATGATGGTCGCATATAATAAAGTCTATACCTTGTTCCCGGGCATATGTAATATATTCTACGGATTTAATACCGCAGTCTAATGCGATGATGAGGCTAAATTCGTTATCCCGCGCATATTCGATCCCTTGCATGGAGATACCATATCCTTCCCGGTACCTGTGGGGGATATAGAACTCAATATTTTTATACATGGTTTGCAGGAAGGAGTACACGGTAGCCACAGCGGTAGTACCATCAACATCATAATCGCCGTATACCAGTATTTTTTCCCTGCGGAAGAAAGCCTCTTCAATACGGGAAATGGCTTTGTCCATGTCTTTCATCAGCCATGGATCGTGTAAATCGTTGAGCGTAGGGCGAAAAAAAAGCCGTGCAGCGTCATAGTTAGTAACGCCGCGCTGTACCAGCAATCTGCATAACAACGGGTGTATGCGTAACGCCGATTGTAATAATTGCTCCTGTTTTGGTTGATGTCCTTTTACTGTCCAGCGTTTCTGCATTCATTGGTGGCTTAGGTGAAGGGTGAAAAAGCAAAGCAGTAATATATATAATAAAATGCTACCACCCTACTATCGGGCAAAAGTCCGATAGTAATCACTTTTCACTGCTCACTATTTTAAAAAGTCCGGTCTGTAGTAAATCGCACCAGCGATTCAAGACCCTTTCTGATTTCATTTTCCGGGAACTGGTTTAATATCGCCAGCGCCTCGTCCCGGTACTGGAACATTTTTTCCTGGGTGTAGCCAATTCCACCTGATGCTTTTACCATCCGGATTACTTCTGCTACTTTGTCTTTGTCTGTATTTTGGTTTTTGACTATATATATAATACGTCGGCGGTCTTCCGCAGTAGCGTGCTGTAAAGTATAGATCAGCGGAAGCGTTAATTTTTTCTCCCGGATGTCAATACCGGTAGGTTTACCTATTTTGTCAGCCCCATAGTCAAAGAGATCGTCCTTGATCTGGAAGGCAATCCCTACTTTTTCGCCAAAAAGGCGCATTTGTTCGGTAATATGTTCATCGGCACTGGAGCTCCAGGCACCGGCAGCGCAGGCAGATGCCAGCAGGGAGGCTGTTTTTCTGCGGATGATTTCAAAGTAAATATCTTCCTGTATGTTAAGTTTACGTGTTTTTTCGATCTGTAGCAGTTCGCCCTCGCTCATTTCCTTTACGGCTTCGGATAAAATCTGCAGGGTTTTGAAGTCGTGATTGTTCAGGGAGAGGAGTAATCCTTTAGATAACAGATAGTCTCCTACCAGTACGGCAATTTTATTTTTCCACAGTGCATTAATAGAAAAAAGGCCTCTGCGCTCATAGGCATCATCTACCACATCGTCATGAACAAGGGTAGCCGTATGCAGTAATTCTACCAGAGCAGCCGCCCGGTAGGTACCTTCCTGGATGTCCTTATTGAAGAGTTTGGCAGACAATAATACAAACATGGGTCTGATTTGCTTGCCTTTACGCTTTACAATATAATGCATTATACGGTCGAGCAATGGCACATGACTCTTGACGGAGTCTGCAAACTTATTTTCGAAATCCAGTAATTCCCTGCCGATCAGTTGTTTAATCTCGTCCATATAATAAATAAAAAAAGGATTGCTAAGCTAGGTTTAAAATGCCACATTTTAACAATTTGGCCCTTAATTTGTATATGGTGTATAACATTCCTTTAACAGTAGAGTATAACAATACTTTAACATGAGAGGAAACCCGGTAGATGAATGTAGTAATTATGCTTTCGTTTTGAGGCACTTATCAATGAAAATAATATTGCAAGAAAAATTTGTATATTCATTTATGATTTTTACCTTTGCTTGGTAAAAAACGGGTTATTAGTAAATTTTTAACAGTTTTTAAATAAAAAACAATTATGGCAAGCAAAAAGTACTTATTACTGGCAGGCGCTATGAGTTTACTAGCGGCGTCCTCTGGTTTTGCACAAGTTACGCCTTCTTCTTATGATGCCCTGGATTCATCTAAAGTTCCGGCTAAGAGAATGGCACAACAAAACAGCTTTGTGAATCACCAGTCTAATTTCCCTGCTAAACCAAGAAGCATGTGGGAACTCGGTTTTCACGGTGGTTTACACCTGATCTCCGGTACTGTTAGTCCTACCCCAGGTTTTGGTGGTGGTATCTCCCTGAGAAAAGCTTTAGGGCATACTTTCTCCCTGAGAGCAGAATACACTGGATCTTTTGACTATGGTCAGGATATCAAATTGAAACCATCTCAAAGAGGTGGTGGTGTTAATCCTTGGGCAGCAACAGCAGCTAAGAACAATGGTATGATTGTTCCTAACTACAAAACTGCTACACACGCACTGTCTTTGGATGCGATTGTTTCTTTGAGCAATATCATGTTCTACAAGGCTGAGCCTAAAGTTAACTGGTATGTATTAGCAGGTTACACCCTGGCTATGATCGATGTTGACGTAGATGCTTTGGGTGCAAATGGTCAGGGTTATGACTATTCCGGCATCAACTTTGGTGGCAAACGTAAAGACATCAAGGATGCATTGAAGAATCTGCAGGATAAGAAATATGAAAGCAATGCACCTTCTCAGGGCAACAGGATCGCAATCGGCCGTAAAGACGACAACCAACTGTTGCGTCATGCACTGGATTTAGGTACTGGTGTTGCCTTCAAAGTTTCTAACCGTTTTAATATCGGTATAGAAGAAAAGGTAACAATGCCTTTTGATGCTTACCTGGATGGTTATGCTGGTCCTGGTGGATCTACAAAAGATTTCTTCTCTTACACTAGCGTAAGACTGAACTTCAACCTGGGTAACTCCAGCAAACGCGTTCAGCCTTTATGGTGGATCAACCCGCTGGAATATGCTTACAGCGAGCTGAGCTCTCCTCGTCACATGAAACTGCCTACTCCGGTACTGCCTGATGCTGATGGCGACGGTGTAACTGACCAGTTCGACCGCGAGCCTAACACACCAGCAGGTGCTCCTGTTGATGTTCATGGTGTAGCTAAAGATACTGACGGTGATGGTGTTCCTGACTACAAAGACAAACAACTGATCACGCCTACTTACTGCCAACCAGTTGATGCTGATGGCGTTGGTAAATGCCCAGATCCAGAATGCTGCAAGAACGTTAAGCCTGCATGTGCAAGCCTGGTTCTGCCTAGCGTTTCCTTCAAAGGTAGCTCTACTAAAGTATCTAACGATATGGAAGCAGTACTGTCTAGCGTAGCTAACACACTGAGAAGCAATCCAGAATGTAATGTACTGGTTACCGGCCACGCTGGTGCTAAAGGCAAGAAAGGTGGTGTTGACCTGAGCAGCAGAAGAGTTGACGCTGTGATCGATTACCTGGCTGACAAGCAAGGTATTGACAGAGGTCGTTTCATCAAACAAAATACTCCTGGTGAGTCTGGTACTGTTGATTTAGCTCCTGCTAACTAATTCAGTCCTCACTGGTAAATAGTTTTAAAAAATACCCTGGCAGATCTTGCCGGGGTATTTTTTATTATAACAGGCAACATTTCAGATATTACCGCTAAATTTGAAGGCTCTTAACCAATTACTTATTACGTGGGAATAAACATTAACAGGGTTTCCCTGGCAGGTTTAGTAGTAGCGCTGGGTATTATTTACGGCGACATAGGAACTTCTCCGCTTTATGTTTTCAAAGCAATTATGGGGGGAAACCCGGTAAGCGATCTGCTGGTAATTGGAGGAATCTCCTGTATTATATGGACGCTTACCCTTCAAACAACTGTCAAATATGTAATTCTCACCCTGAGGGCCGATAATAAAGGGGAGGGAGGGATTTTTTCCTTGTATGCCCTGGTCAGAAGACATGCCAAATGGACGGTTGTCTTTGGCATGATCGGTGGAGCGGCCCTCCTGGCCGATGGGATCATTACCCCGCCCATCACTGTTACTTCTGCTATTGAAGGGTTACGTACCCTGGAAGTATTCAAAGATCTGGCACAGTGGACGATTGTAAAAATAGTGCTGACGATTATTACTGGAATGTTCCTGATGCAGCAGTTCGGTACGGTATCTATAGGCCGTATGTTTGGCCCTATTATGGTGATCTGGTTTACCATGCTGGGAATACTGGGCATTTCTCATATTGCAGATGATCTCTCCGTTTTAAAAGCATTCAGCCCACATTATGCCATTGAACTGTTAACAACTTACCCTAAAGGATTTTTAATTCTGGGAGCCGTATTTCTGTGTACTACGGGGGCAGAGGCCCTTTATTCGGATCTCGGCCACTGCGGACGAGGTAATATCCGTATCTCCTGGATTTTTGTAAAAGCATGCCTTATTTTAAATTACCTGGGACAAGGAGCCTGGCTACTTACCCAGCGCGGCCAAATCATTCCTAAAGATCAGAACCCATTTTTTACCATTATGCCGGAGTGGTTCGTGATTTTTGGTGTACTGATAGCCACGATGGCCTCTATTATTGCCAGTCAGGCGCTTATATCCGGCTCATTTACCCTCATTTCTGAGGCAATGCGTCTAAATTTATGGCCTAAGCTCAGGATTAACTACCCCACTGAAATGAGGGGACAGCTGTATATTCCGGGGATCAATGCTGTACTGTTTACCGGATGTGTATCTATAGTACTCATCTTTCAGGAATCAGGGGCTATGGAAGCGGCCTATGGGCTATCTATCACTATTTGTATGCTCATGACCTCCTGTCTCTTTGCCTTTTATCTGTACACCAGGAGGGTATGGCCCGGCTGGATCTTATTATATCTGGTCGTTTATCTTACAATAGAATTCTCTTTCCTTTTTGCCAACCTGGTTAAATTCATGCATGGTGGTTATGTAACGGTAATTGTGGCAGGGGCCTTGTTTATGATCATGATGGTCTGGTTTAAATCGCGTAAGATTAAAAACCGGTATGTGGAATTTGTACGACTGGAAGACTACCTGCCTATTTTACAGGAACTGAGCAATGATACTTCTATTCCCAAATATGCCACTCACCTGGTATATATGAGCAGTGCGGATAATCCGAAGGAAATAGAACATAAAATCATTTACTCCATCCTGAATAAGAAACCCAAACGGGCAGATATTTACTGGTTTGTTCATGTGGATGTGGTGGATGAGCCATATCTGAGCGAATATTCTGTACAAACGATCATCCCCAATGAGGTGATACGGGTGGAATTCCGCTTAGGATTTAAAGTGGAGCAGCGTATTAACCTGATGTTCCGTATGGTGGTGGAAGATATGGTGCGCAACAAGGAAGTGAATATTACCAGCCGTTACGAGTCTTTAAGTAAGAATAATGTTGTGGGCGATTTTCAGTTTATTGTTATGGAGAAATTCCTTTCCCATGATAATGATCTGCCACTCTATGAAAGAATGGTCATGAAAATGTATTTCTTCCTGAAAAAAATCAGCCTGTCGGAAGAAAGGGGTTTTGGGCTGGATTCCAGTTATGTAACCATTGAAAAATATCCTTTGGTAGTAGCACCGGTGACCAATCTGCAGCTGAAACGTATTATACGTGATCGTGACTGGTCTGATCCCCAGCAATTGATTTAAACTTATCTTATAGCATTATAAGGCGGTTTGGGAGTATATCCTGAACCGCTTTTCTTTTTAAATAGTAATAATACATTATCATTCATCAATTAAGCATTATTATAAATCAGAAACATGCCTATTTTTACTACTTAATCTTTTTTATGGTGAGGAAATTTTTTTGGGTCCTGGTTTTGATGGCCCTGCAACAGTATGTTATAGCCCAATCGGGCCCTTTCTCGAAGGATTTTAAAGAATTGCCGGATCCTAAACCGGTAAATACTGCGTCCTGGCAGGCTGTTTCCGGTAATCAGGTACATTTTAGCTTTGCAGATGTATCTGTAAGATATGAGAAAAGAAATGCCCCTGATGCAGCCACTTTACCTAAACAATGGACGGCTAAAGCCTGGAAAGGGGAGAAAGTACATACGCAGTTGTTGATCTGGACTGCGCAGCCATTACAGGAAGTAAGCATGGAAGTACTGCCATTGCAGGATGACAAAGGGAATAAGATAAAGACCAGCCAGATCAGCACAGGTTTTTTACGCTATGTGATGACAGATGGCTTGAACAAAGAAGGTGGCGGTTGCGGACACCGTGCACCTGGTGAGTATGATTCTTCTCTGGTAGCAGATGCGATTGATATTATTAACAAGCGTGATATTCCTGCCAACACAACGCAACCGGTATGGTTGAGCGTGGATGTGCCGGCTAATACTCCGGCAGGTATCTATAATGGGTATGTAAAGGTAAAAATTGGGCGTAATAGTACTCCTGCCATGTTGCCATATCAGGTACAGGTGCTGGAACATACCTTGCCCGCTCCTAAAGATTGGAAATATCATCTTGATCTGTGGCAGAGCCCTTATGCTATATCACGTATGTATGGTGTAAAAGACTGGAGTAAAGCGCATTTTGCGGCGATGAAGCCCTATATGCAGGAGCTGGCCAAAGTGGGCCAGAAAGTCATCACAGCTACGATTATTCATGATCCCTGGAATAGCCAGACAGAGGATATATATGGTACCATGGTAAAGTGGACCAAGAAGAGAGATGGCAGCTGGGCATATGATTATACTGTGTTTGATAAATGGGTGCAGTTTATGATGGACCTGGGGATCCGTAACGAGATCAGCTGTTATAGTATGATCCCCTGGAACCTGAAATTCTATTATTATGATGAGGCTGCCGGTAAAGATACTTTCATTATAGCCAAGCCCGGTACAGCGGAATACACCGCTCATTGGAAACCTATGCTGACAGATTTTGCGAAACATCTTAAAGCAAAGGGATGGTTTGGCATTACTGCAATTGCCATGGATGAAAGGCCAATGAAGGATATGCAGCAGGCACTGGCTATTATCAAGGCGGTAGATAAGAATTTTAAAGTATCTATGGCAGGTAATTATCATCCGGAGATAGAAGCAGATATACATGACTATTGCATTGCAGCGGGCCTGGATTTTGATAAAGATGTGAGGGCATACCGTAAGCAGCATAATATGCCCAGTACTTTTTATACCTGTTGTACCGAGGGTTTTCCGAATACCTTTACTTTTTCTCCTCCGGCAGAAGCTACCTGGCTGGGTTGGCATGCAGCAGCTAAAGGATATGATGGTTATTTACGCTGGGCATATAACTGTTGGGTAAAGGATCCTTTGCAGGATTCCCGCTTCCGTACATGGGCAGCAGGAGATACCTATCTGGTATACCCAGGATGGAGATCATCTATCCGTTTTGAAAGATTACGTGAAGGCATACAGGATTTTGAGAAGATAAGAATACTACGTGAAAAATTCACGCAGGCGCATAATACAGCGAAACTGGAAGCGTTGGATAAAATGTTGACAGGGTTTGAGATCAGTGCCTTAAAAAGCACGTCAGCAGCAGATATGCTGAAAACCGCCAAAGCGCAGTTGAACGAGTTCTAAGAAGATATTTCAACTTACAAGATGAAAAAATCCTCCGGGGAACCGGAGGATTTTTTTTTAACACAACTAAAAAACAATCAAATTGTCTGAATAGAATTCTCTCTGTTCGTCAATCGGGCTTTTTCCCATCTAAAAAGGTATTGATGGTATTGATCTCGGTCTGGCTGTTTTGAGCCGGATCATTACTCACCGTATAATTGGAATAGAAATGTTCTGCAGAGCCGGCACCATTATCCAGGTTCACATTTCTGCGCAGGTAAGCAGGTACATTTTCTATTTCGGCATTACTATCCATTGTTTTTACGTTAAAGCTGATACTGCGTAATTTAGCAATACGTTCTGCCTGTTTACGTTTCTGCTCCTCTGTATCTTCTACAAAGATCGGGTGATGTGGCTCTATTTCCGGAGGAGTAGTATACTCATCTTCTTTAAATACCATTTTCATTTCCGGCTTATCAGTTGCTGGCGGCGTATTTCCCGGCTCTACGTAGATCTGTGCAGGGCTGTTTAAATAAGCACCCGCATTGCTGTTAGGCAAAGGTTGAATAACATTTATGTTATTGCCCGCCTGCGGAAGCTGTGTAGCAGGAGCAGGGTTGCTAACCGGAGCCTGCGCTTGTACGGATGGCTGAGGTGTTGGTACTGGTTCTATATTCAGCACATAACTCTGCCTTTCCGGTGTGGGCTGTGGTGCCGGTGGTGTAAAGGAATTATTTGTTTCAGGATATACAACCATAGGTTCTACGAGCCTTGGAGCCATCAGGTCTACGGGTTCCTGAAACAAGGTCCCCTGGTTATTGCTCGTCATTTTCTTTTCATCCCCATCACGTCCCAGCGTCATTACAATTTTAGGTTCTTCCTTTTGTGCAATAGCAGCAGTTTGCTCAGGAGTTACTTTCATTTGCTGAATAGGTTTTTGTTCAAAACCTGTAGCAATGATGGTTACTCCCAGCTTTCGATCTAATGTATGATCATATCCCACACCCAGGATCACATCACAATCCTCACCTGCCTGGCTTTGTACATAAGCCTGGATAGTATCCATTTCATCAAGGGTATGTTCAAATTCACCTTCAGAAGAAGAGATATTGATAAGAATCCATTTTGCACCATGGATATCATTGTCATTGAGCAGTGGGGAAGTCAGTGCATCCTCGATGGCTCTTTGAGCCCTGCCTTCACCCTCTGCAACGGCAGCTCCCAGGATAGCTACTCCACCATTACGCATTACAGTGCATACATCGGCAAAATCGACGTTGATCTGACCGGTAGAGTTGATTACATCCGTAATACATTTGGCCGCAGTAGCGAGTACGTTATCTGCTTTTTCGAAGGCAGCCTTGAATTTAAGGTCACCAAATTTCTGACGTAGCTTATCATTGGAGATAATGAGGAGGGTATCCACATAATCTTTCAAACGGCTCACCCCTTCATCTGCCTGTGCCATTCGTTTTTTACCTTCATAAGAGAAGGGAGTGGTAACAATACCTACAGTAAGAATACCCAGTTCTTTACAGATACGTGCCACGATAGGAGCGCCACCGGTACCGGTACCGCCGCCCATACCAGCGGTGATGAAAGCCATTTTGGTATTCACCTCCAGTATCTTTTTGATTTCTTCAAAGGATTCCTCCGTAGCCTGTTTCCCTATTTCAGGATTGGCACCAGCACCTAGCCCTTGTGTTAAATGTGGCCCTAACTGTATTTTGTTGGGAACAGGGCTATTAGCAATAGACTGCGCATCTGTATTGCAAATGATAAAATTCACACCTTCAATGCGCTGGCTATACATATGATTCACCGCATTGCTTCCGCCGCCACCAATGCCTATCACCTTGATGATGGAGGACTTCTCCTTAGGAAGATCAAAATGTATCATGACTCTTTCTCTTTTATGGGTTAGTTTGAATAATTAAAACGAACAAATAGTAAATCAAGAATTAAGCTTGTAAATATTTTATTATCCTGTTCCATTCTAATTATCCTGGTATTAATTCTCAATTTTTTGATTTATAAATGGCTGCAACAATTACGCCATTTAGTATTATAGCTTAGCGTCCTCTTCTTCAGTAAACATGTCTATAATCTTGGTTTTCATCTTGTCCAGAAAATTCTTTAAAGATGCACTCCGCTCTTTTGCTTTCCTGTCCTGTATTTCCTCGCTTGAAGGAGCTTCTTCGTCTGTCCATTCTTCTGGTGTTGCCAATGCCTGGGCAGCCTGCTCTTTTGCAAAATAGCTGGTGTTAATTTTAACATAATTTTCTTCCAGTGCACGACGATCATTTTCATAATCGTTATAACCTTTCAGAATCAACCCTACGCAGGTAGCATACATTGGTTTAGTCAGTTCATCGATATGCCCGCTGGCGAGATGCTCATTGGGATAGCCTATACGTGCATTGACGCCGGTAGTATATTCGGTGAGCTGTATCAGATGTTTTAATTGAGAACCACCACCAGTAAGGATAATGCCACCATTCAGCATTTTATTATCCATACCGATCTGCTTGAGATGATATACTACAAAATCGAGTATTTCGCTCATACGTGCCTGGATGATATGCGCCAGATTTTTCACAGATATTTCTTTCGGGCTTTGGCCACGTAATCCGGGAATAGTGATGTACGCATTATTTTTAGCTTCATCCGCCAGTGCATAACCAAACTGTACTTTCATCTGTTCTGCCTGTGTTTTTAAAACACCCAGACCATTTTTGATATCGTTGGTAATGTTCTCACCACCATATGGAATCACTGCTGTATGTTTCAGAATACCTTCGTAAAACACTGCCAGGTCTGTAGTACCACCACCAATATCCACGATGGCTACACCAGCTTCAAAGTCCATGTCGCACATTACTGCGGCAGCAGAAGCAAGTGGCTGTAATACCAGGTCATGGATTTTAAGACCGGACTTTTCTACGCTGCGGTTGATATTCCGGATCGCATTTTTGTCTCCAGTAATGATGTGGAAATTGGCACCTACTTTCACCCCGGACATCCCGATGGGATAGGTGATGTTTTGCAGGCTATCCACAATATATTGTTGCGGTATTACGTCAATGATCTGATCACTGGCGGGAATTACAGTTTTGTACTGGTCATTGATCAGTTGGTCGATATCAATCTGGGATATCTCTGCGTCGGTATCATTTCTCACAATATCCCCCCGGGTTTGTAAACTCTTTATATGATGGCCGGCTATGCCAACATATACTTCGTTTATCTCCAGATTGGGATTCGATGCATAACAGTTTTCCAACGCCTGCCTGATGGCTTTTATTGTTTGGTCGATATTCAGTACCATTCCGTGCTGAACACCAAACGACGTGGCTTTACCGAATCCCAGGATTTCCAGTTTCCCGTATTCATTCTTCCTTCCTGCAATGGCAGCAATCTTCGTAGTGCCTATGTCGAGACCTACAATGATGGGAGCTTCCTGATTCATGGCGTTTTATTGTTTTTTGTTGTGTTTACAGATTTTTTTTCTGGCTTATACACTGCTTTAGGTTGTCTTTGCGGTTGGACCGGTTCTTTCTTAGCCGCTTTCGCTTTGGCTGGTGCCGGTTTTGCTGCATGTTTGGCCGGAGGATGTTCCGGTTCTTTTACTTCCTTTTTTTCTGGCACAACAGCATCCATTACCGGAGGTTCATCAGCATCTGTCAGCTTTAAGCTGTCTGGCTGTCTGATATCCGGTTGTATGGGAGCTTTACCATCTTTGCGTGTGCAAACCACTTCATTTTCGTACGCCACATTGATGCGCGTATAGTTATTCCATCCTACCTTATTTAAACCTTCTTTATAAAAAGCCAGTAGTTTGGTAAATTTCTTTTCTACATCGGTACCTTCTCCAAATGTGATGATGTGATCTCCAAGTTTGGGAATAAACTCCATTTTCCGGTCGCCGGTAATCATTATCTGCTCCACCTGTGCCATCCAGAAATCATTTGTCAGGATATATCTGCCCATATCTATAATCTGTGCAGATAACAGGCTATCTGATTTTTGCAGTTTACCACCATCTGTTGGGAATCCGGTAAATACAGGGACCCTGGCAGCATAGCGGGGTGAAACAGGTATGCGGTCTGCCGTTTCATCCAGATAAAAGCTATTTCCACTAAAGGTAAATACGCGTGCTACCGGCTCCCTTTGTACTACTTTGATATTTAGCTTTTGCTGATTGTCAAAGAATATTTCAGCATGTTTTACCCATGGATCACGTTCCACGATCTTTTCCAGATTGGAAATATTGATTTCGCCAATCGGCATCCCCACAGGGTTCACACTCCGGTCTTTTGCTACCAGTGATTTGATATCTTTTTCTTCAATGAAATAGTTATCGTCACTTCCGGTAATTTTTACAACAATGCCGCTGCACCTGCTGGCATCTTTATCCTGGACAGCTGCTACCAACAGTACTGCAAAGCCTGCCAGTACTGCCATCCAGAGGATGGAAGTGCCTATGCGCCTGAGTACTATTTTAGTTTTGTCCTGCATCGGATTTATCTGATTAAATTAAATTGTTACTAACTTGATTTATTATCCTTGTCTGTTAATATCGTTTTTATCGGTGCTTTTAACTGATCAATATCACCCGCCCCCGCAGTGATCAGTAGTGCAGCCGGATTGTTTTCTATCCAGCTCAATGCTGCTTCTTTTGACAAGAGTTGTACTTGTGCTTTTGTTATTTTATCAGCAATGATTTTACTGGTTACGCCTTCTATTGGCAATTCACGTGCCGGGTATATCGGAAGCAGTATTACTTCATCTGCCAATGATAAACTCTCTGCAAAACCATTTGCAAAATCCCGGGTACGGCTAAAGAGGTGAGGCTGGAATAGCACCACACATTTTTTACCTGGAAATAATGCCCGTGCACTACTGATAAGCGCTTTCAGCTCTTCCGGATGATGTGCATAATCATCAATGTATATCTGGTTGTCTGCTTTTACTACATATTCAAACCTACGTTTGATACCCTTGAAATCAGCTACTGCTTCTTTTATTTTAGCGGAACTGATCCCCAACAGATGTGCTACTGCTATTGCCGCCACTGCATTTTCCACATTATGCATACCGCCAATATACAGGCGGACATTGTCGATCAGCCAGTCCTGCTGCACTACATCAAACTCGTAACCACCTTTATCCATGCGTATGTTAGTGGCATAAATATCAGCTGCATCATTTTGTAAACTATACAGCAGTTTGTTGGGTGCTTTTAACTCACTGTTTTTATGTAATCCGAATCTGGCTATTAAAGTGCCATTGGGCTTGATATTACTGGTATATTGGATGAACGCTTCTTCCAGTGATGCAGCAGTACCATATATATCCAGGTGATCAGCATCCATGGCCGTGAGCACGGCAATATCCGGACTCAGTTTTAAAAACGACCGGTCGTACTCATCCGCTTCAATTACTGCCACCTGTTTGTCGCTACTCCAGAAATTCTTTTCATAGTTTACACTGATGCCTCCCAGGAATGCATTACATCCGTATCCACTATGGCGGAGAATGTGTGCTATCATAGTGGATATAGTAGTTTTTCCATGTGTACCTGCCACGGTGATCGCAAACAGGGAACGTGTAATTTCCTGCAGTACATCACTGCGTTTTACCACTTCGTAGCCATTATTCCTGTACCAGGTAAGTTCTTCGTGATCTGCAGGTATGGCCGGTGTATATACTACCAGGTTTACCTCCTTATCAATGGCACTAATATCGTCTGTATAATGAATTTGCATACCCTCTGCCTCCAGCTGTTTGGTAAGCGCCGTTGAGGTACGATCATAACCGCTTACCTGCACTCCCTTTTCATTGAAGAAGCGTGCAATAGCGCTCATCCCGATGCCACCGATGCCTACAAAATAAATCCTATGTATGTTATTCAAATCCATTTATACAATTCCTGATAATCTGTTATTTAATACAACTACTGTTTACGCTTTCTACTAATGTCACCATCAGATAATCTTCAGCACTTCTTTAGCGATGACCATGTCTGCATTGGCATTACCCAGTGTACCAATATTTTGTTCCAGTTGTTCCATGAGCGCTTTATTCTGTACGAGACTGAACAAAGTAGTGCCCAGTTGGGTGCCTGTTTCATGGTCTTTTATGATGAGCGCCGCCTTTTTGTTCACTAAGCTCATTGCGTTGGATGTTTGATGATCCTCTGCTGCAAAAGGATAAGGAACAAATATGACTGGCTTTTTCACCACACATAATTCCGCAATAGCCAGTGCACCTGCCCTTGATATCACTACATCTGCTGCTTTATAGGCAAAATCCATCAGGTTAATAAAATCGAATACTTTTACCTGAGTAGCATATGGTGCCGCGGCCGATCTGGCAGTATCATAAAATGGCTTCCCTGTTTGCCATATCAGCTGGATGTTCTTTCCTTCAAAAGTGGGTAGTAAGGGTAGTAAGGCCTCATTGATGGATTTAGCACCGAGGCTTCCACCTACTACAAACACTGTTTTTTTATCCTTACTAAGGCCAAAATGAGCCAGTGCTTCTTCTTTAGATACAGCAGATTGCGTGATACTGTTTCTTACCGGATTACCGGTTTGAATTAATTTATCCGCAGGGAAAAAGACCTCCATATTATCATAAGCCACACATATCTTTTTAGCCTTTTTGCCTAATAGTTTATTCGTCTTACCTGCAAAGGAGTTTTGCTCCTGGATGAGGGTAGGAATACCTTTACGCTGGGCCTGTTTTAACATGGGGAAGCTGGCATAACCACCTACACCCACTACTACATCTGGCTGAAAGCGTTGCATGATGCGACGAGCCTGGCCTAAGCTTTTCAGGATTTTAAATGGTAACAGCAGATTTTTCAGCATGTTGCTGCGGTTAAACCCTGCTATTTCCAGCCCTTCAATCGGATACCCTGCCTGTGGTACTTTCTCCATTTCCATTTTGCCCAGCGCTCCCACAAAAAGAATATCTATATCAGGCTCTATTTTTTTCAACGCATTGGCAATAGCAATGGCCGGGAAGATATGTCCTCCTGTACCGCCACCTGCTATAATTACTTTGCGTTGCATATATTCTTTTTATTTATAGCCCATCAGGACTGTTTTATTACAATTCATTTCTCTCAGCTTCCAGCTGCACGTTATGCCACCTGTGCGTTGGCATTTTCACCTACTACTTTGGCTATCCTTTCCTGTTCTGCTTTTTTGACCTCCATTTCATCCACACTGCGTGATATACTTAGTATGATACCAATAGCCAGGCTGGTAAACAGTACAGAAGACCCCCCCATACTTACCAGCGGAAGGGTAACTCCCGTTACCGGAAACAGGTGCACATTTACGGCCATATTAGTCAACGCCTGTATTACCAGGGTTACACTTAGTCCTAATGCCAGGAATGCACCAAAGGCATAAGGGCAGTTTTTGTATATTCTGATACTGCGTAGCAGTAATATCATATATGCTGCCAATATTAAGAAGGCACCAAACATGCCATATTCTTCAATAATGATGGCGTAGATAAAATCTGAATAGGGGTGTGGTAAAAAATTGCGTTGCTCACTATTACCCGGTCCTTTCCCAAATAATCCACCACCTGCTATGGCGATATTGGCCTGTTGTACCTGATACGGTGCTTCAGCATGATCATCGGCCATAAAGCTTTCAATCCTTTTCTCCCATGTTTCCGTACGCATTTTTTCCCCGGTGAGTTTTGCAACGAGGAATAGTAATACTACAAGTCCAATACCCAGTGCCATCATAGACAGCAGAAACTTCACCGGCACTCTTCCTATAAAGCACAACAGCATACAGCTGGCGCCCAGCAGCAGTGCGGTAGACATGTTAGCCGGCATGATAAGCACACATATGATACCTACAGGGATAATAATGGGTAAGAACCCTTTCCTGAAATCCTGTATTACGTGCTGACGTTTGGAAAGTTGTCTGCTTACATACATGAATATGGCCAGTTTGGCAATATCTGATGTCTGGAAGGTCAGATTAATAACGGGCAGCCGTATCCAGCGGCTGGCATCATTAATATTAGACCCAAATGCCAAAGTATAGATCAGTAGAGGAATAGATATAATGAATCCTATTTGTGCCACACGGGAGTAGATCGTATAGTTTACCCGGTGTGCAAAATAGATGATCAGTATGCCCAATGCCAGTACTGTCAGTTGTTTGATAAGGTAATACTCGGTACGGCCTCCCTGTGTGCGATAAGCCAACGATCCAGTAGAACTGTATACAGCCAACAAGCTTACCAGCGACAGGAATATCACTATCGTCCAAATCACTTTGTCACCTTTAGTCCTATGTAGTAAACCTTCCATTTTTCAGTTAAGTGTATTTAGTTACGAATGCTGTTGGTTTATGGATCATTCCGGAAAAAATAAACCTGCATCCGGTTTTTCTATAGCACTATAATTCTTTTACTGTTTCTTTAAACTGACGTCCTCTGTCTTCATAATTCTTGAATAAATCGAAGCTGGCACATGCAGGCGACAACAGCACCACATCCCCTTTTGTAGCCAGCTGGAATGCTGCCTGTACTGCTTCCTCCATACTACCAGTATTTACCATAGCTGGAGTATCTTTTGACAATGCTTCCTGTATAGGGCTATTGTCTACACCCAGGCATACAATTGCTTTTACCTTTTCTTTTACCAGTTCACGGATAGCACCATAGTCATTACCTTTATCCACTCCACCCATAATCAGTACTACTGGTCTTTCCATACTTTCCAATGCAAACCATACGGAGTTTACATTAGTAGCTTTGCTATCATTGATAAAGTCTACTCCACGCACGGTAGCAACGTACTCCATGCGATGTTCGAGGCTTTTAAATGAAGCAAGACTCTCCCTTATTTTTTCTTTCCGTATGTCCATCGTTCTGCCCGCTATCCCTGCTGCCATTGAGTTATATAAGTTATGTTTGCCTTTTAACGCGAGGTCGTAAATAGACATGATAACCGGTTCCTCATTGACCTGGATATTTACCTGGTCATTTGCTATAAATCCGCCTGCTTTCAGTGGTTCCATGATGGTAAAAGGTATTGTTGTTGAAAAAATGGGTTGCTGTTCCAAATGCTTCATTATTTCAGGATCATCTTTACAATAGATAAAGTAGTCTTCCGCAGTTTGATTCATGGCAATCCGGAATTTTGAAGCCACATAGTTTTCCATTTTATATTCATAACGGTCCAGGTGATCTGGTGTGATGTTTAATAAAATGGCCACATTGGGTTTAAATTCTTTTATGTCATCCAGCTGGAAGCTGCTTATCTCAATAACGTAGTAATCTGCCGGTGCAGTGGCTACCTGCTTTGCGTAGCTCACCCCAATATTGCCTACCATGGCCACATTTAATCCTGCGGTTTTAAATATGTGATAGGTAAGTGCTGTTGTGGTGCTTTTTCCATTGCTTCCGGTAATGGCAATAATTTTTTTATCCTTGCTGAAACGGTATGCTAATTCGATTTCGGAAATAACCGGTATTTGTTTTTCCCTTACCTTTTTCATCAATTCCGTTTTTTCAGGAATTCCCGGGCTTTTCACAATTTCAGCTGCATCTAATACGATATCCCAGGAATGATGCCCTTCTTCAAAAGGGATATTATTGACTGCGAGTTCCTGTTTATAAAGATCTTTGATAGCACCCCCATCAGAAACAAATATTTCATATCCCTGCTGTTTGCCCAGCAAAGCTGCACCAATACCGCTTTCTCCTGCACCCAGTATTACCAGGCGCTTCCCGGAGGCCGGAAGTGATGTAGCAGCAGTCTGATATGTAGTATTGTTATCCAATTCGTTTACCAATTTTGTCTATTAATTCTAATCTGTTTTGTGATTTGCCTTACCGCATTTTCAGCGTAGCAATAGAAAATACCACGCATACGATGGTGATGATCCAAAAGCGTACGGCAATCTTACTTTCATGATAGCCCAGTTTTTGATAATGGTGATGGAGGGGTGACATTAACAATATCCGTCTTCCTTCACCGTATTTCTTTTTTGTGTATTTAAAATATCCTACCTGTAACATTACTGATACGAGTTCTACCAGGAATACGCCACAGAAAATAGGAATCAATAATTCTTTACGTACGATGATAGCCAGTGATGCAATGATGCCACCTATTGCAAGGCTACCGGTATCTCCCATGAATACTTGTGCGGGGTAGGCATTATACCATAGAAAGCCCACACAGGCCCCTACAAAGGCTGCAATAAAAATAGACAGCTCGCCCAGGTTTGGTATATACATGATGTTCAGGTATTCGGCAAACTGGATGTTACCGGATACGTAAGCGAATATGCCAAGACATACCCCTATAATAGCAGAAACACCGGTGGCTAAGCCATCCAGTCCGTCAGTAATATTAGCCCCATTGGATACAGCTGTAATGATGAAGATTACAATCAGTATATAAGGGATGAAGGTGTATTTCTCTGCATTGGGTCCCATCCAGGAAATGAGTTTGGAATAGTTGAACTCATGATTCTTTACAAATGGGATGGTAGTGATGGGTGTTTTTACATCCACGAACCGGTGCCCGTCTTTAGTGACCCTTTCGGAGCTGCTAACTGGCCTTTCATTTGCGCTCAGCTTTTTGGCGCCAATCAATTCGCGCGATATAAGCACGTTATCGTTGAAATAGAGGGTAGTACCAATAATCAGTCCTAACCCCACCTGCCCCATTATTTTAAATCTGCCAGCCAGTCCTTCCTTATTTTTCTTAAATACTTTAATGTAATCATCAATGAACCCAATGATGCCCAGCCAGATGGTAGACAGCAGAATGAGGAGGATATACACGTTTAATACCCGTGCAAAAAGGAGAGTAGGTATGATAATGGCGGTAAGTATAATCAAACCACCCATGGTAGGAGTGCCTTTTTTGGTGTTTTCACCAGCCAGCCCCAGCTCACGGATCGTTTCGCCTATTTGTTTACGTTGAAGATATCTAACTATACGTTTTCCAAGCAATAAAGAAATTACCAATGATAACAATAAAGCCATTGTCACACGGAACGTGATGAATTGAAACATCCCGCCTCCTGCGATGTTATAGTTTAATGTTTTCAGGTAATCAAAAAAATAATATAACATATATAGTTTTAGTCGCCTGTCCATGGCTTTACATGGCGCAAGTCAGTTAGTTAGTCTCGGTTAGTCAGTTATTCACTTCACTTTACTTTCCCATCATTTCCATCACTTCTTTCAATACCTGTTTATCGTCGAAAGGATGTTTGATACCATTAATGTCCTGGTATTTTTCATGCCCTTTACCTGCTATCAGGATGATATCTTCCGGATTGGCCAGGCTGCAGGCTGTTTTAATAGCTTCTTTCCTGTCGGTAATGGATAATGTTTTTTTCTTCAGATGTACCGGAACACCTGCCTCCATTTCGCGGATAATTTCCACAGGATCTTCAGAGCGGGGATTATCTGATGTGAAAATCACTTTGTCACTAAGTTCCGTTGCCACATCTGCCATTACCGGGCGTTTGGTTTTATCCCGGTCGCCACCGCATCCTACTACTGTAATTACCTGCTCATTACCCTTACGCAGATTTTGAATAGTAGACAGTACATTTTTAAGTGCATCTGGAGTATGCGCATAATCCACAATACCAATGATCCGTTCATGAGCGGAAAGGATATAGTCAAAACGTCCTTCCGCACCTAATGTGTTGCTCAGGGCCTGCAGTACTTTCACCTTATCTTTACCCAACAAAACCCCTGTACCATATACCGCCAGCAGGTTGTATGCATTAAATTCCCCAATGAGCCGGAAGTGTACTTCTGTTTCGCCAATCAGCATCATGAGTCCGGTAAGGCCGTTGTCCAGGATTTTTCCTTTGAAATCGGCCAGTGTACGCAGGCTGTAGGTTGCTTTCCTGGCTTTGGTATTCTGCAGCATCACTGCACCCCTCTTATCATCCAGATTGGTCAATGCAAAAGCAGTAGCTGGCAGGTTGTCAAAAAACGATTTCTTAACACGGATGTATTCATCAAACGTTTTATGATAATCCAAATGGTCATGTGTAATGTTGCTAAAGATCCCTCCGGCGAACTTCAAGCCAGCAATTCTCTGTTGGTGTATGGCATGTGAACTCACCTCCATAAACACATACTCACATCCTTCCAGTACCATTTGTGCCAACAGGGCATTAAGATGTATAGCATCCGGGGTGGTATGAGTAGCCGGAATGATATCGTCACCTATCTGGTTCTGTACGGTGGAGATTAATCCACAGTGATGTCCCAGTTGGGTAAATAACCGGAATAACAGGGTAGCAATCGTTGTTTTACCATTGGTACCGGTAACGCCTATCAGCTGTAATTGCTGGGAGGGATTTCCGTAGAAATTTCCTGCCATGATACCACATGCAAGTGCGCTGTTATTGACCTGTATATAACAAACATCGGCTGTAAGTTGAGCGGGTAATACCTCACAGATAACCGCTGCTGCTCCTTGTGCAATGGCTTTATCGATAAACAGGTGTCCATCCGCATGTACGCCTTTTACTGCTATAAAGGCATCTCCTTTTGTAACAGTTCTGGAATCCATGCAGAGTGCGTGCACAGTAATATCATTATTACCATGAACGGCCTGTATGCTTACATTGTACAATATGTTCCGCAGCGTATTCATTAACTCAACTCAATTACTATTGTTTGATCATTACCTATTTTACTACCACCAGGTATTGATTGTGTTTTTACTTTACCTGCACCTCTCACCTCTACTCTTAGCCCAGCATTTTCCAACAGGTACAGTGCATCCTTTAATCCCATTCCAGTTACGTTGGGAACAGCGCCCTTGGCTTGTGCAATGGTTTGAAAGGCCACTTTACGGTCATTCACTTTAGCACTTACCCAGCCGCTGTTAGCAACAGTACCCTGCCAGGGCAACTGGAGGGTAGAGAGTATTTCTTTCCATTCGCTGCTCTTGCCATTTTTGAGTGCCAGCAGGGTGTCTATCTGAACTGACGACTGCATGGGCTTTTGTTTTTCTACAGCAATAGCATATAGTTTGTCTGCCACTTCACGAAATACCGGACCGGCTACAGAAGCCCCATAGAACTTCTTTGCGCGGGATTTGTTTTTGATTACCACCACACAGGTATATTGCGGATCATTAGCAGGAAAATAGCCAGCAAAGGAAGACTGATAGATTTTATCAGCATATCCCCGGCTGCCATTGGCTACCAGCGCAGTACCTGTTTTGCCTGCAATGGTATAATAAGGAGTGGCTAGCCGTTTTCCGGTACCACTGATCATTACCCCTTCCAGCATCCGTTGTACCTGTGTTAAAGTACTTTTTGAGCATATGCTGTCCATTACAACAGCAGGCTCTACTTGTTTTACTACCTGGCCAAACTCCATAATGGAATTGACGAGGTAAGGTTTCATCATTTTACCATTATTGGCCACAGCGTTGTACAGCATACAAGTTTGCAGCGGGCTTATCAGTACTTCATATCCGAATGCCATCCAGGGAAGGGTAGTAGCGCTCCATGTTTTGGAAGCGGTATTTTTTATTACCGGTCTTCCTTCTCCCACCAGATCAATACCTGTATTTTGATCCAGCTTCAGTTTTTTCAGGTGTGCTACAAAAGCATTTGGTTTTTTATAATAATACTGATAGGCCAATTTGGCCATACCTACGTTTGAGCTCAGCTCAAATGCATGTTTGATACTCACATTTTGCGGACCTTTGTGTGGTTCAGAATCAAATACAGTTCTGCGTCCCACCTGCCAGCGTCCGTTTTCCATATCCACCAGGTCGTTCATTGTCGCGTATTTATCTTCCAGCACGGCAATTACTGTAGCCAGTTTGAAGGTAGAACCCGGTTCTCCCACCTGCAGTGCATAGTTCATATCTTCCCAATAGTTGCCGTCCGGTTGTCTGCCCAGGTTGGCCACCGCTTTTACTTTGCCGGTTTTTACCTCCATTAATATACAGGTACCATGCTCTGCTTCATTATCCACCATCATATTCATGAGCGCGGTTTCAACAATATCCTGCATGTTTACATCAATGGTGGTAATGATATCGCGTCCGTTTTCCGGCTCTATATCATATCCTTCTACCGGAACAAAAGTGCCACCAGCGATACGGCGCATCAGTCTTTTACCGGTTACCCCTTTCAGGTAATCATTATATGTTCTTTCCAGTCCGACATTCTGGGCATTTTCACGTGCCAGTCCGATGGTTCTGTTGGCCAGCAGTTTAAAAGGGTTGATGCGTTTGTTTTTTGTTTCTGCAATCATGCCCCCTTTGTTTTTACCTAACCGGAACATTGGAAAGTTGCGGATTTGTTGGTATTGCTCAAAGGGAACATCGCGTTTCAGCAAAAAATAACGGTCTTTCGATTTGTACCCTTCCCTCAGCAGCTGTTTGTATTCTCCCGCAGTCCGGTCGCCCAGAAGGCGCGCCAGTCTGATGGAAAGGGAGTCTACGTTATCTTTAAACACTTTACCATTTTTATCACGTAAACCGTCTGCGGCAAAGTCTATCCGTATATCGAAATACGGAATAGAGGTAGACAGCATTCTGCCTTCCTCGGAATAGATGGTACCACGGTCTGCATCCAATGCTACGTAGCGGGTATGGAGGCTATCTGCCATGCCGCGCCAGTAGTCGCCTTGCACATGCTGTATTACAAACACTTTGACAAGTATGGCCACACTGAAGAGTGCCATGCCGATAAAGCATAAATACACTCTCCATAATATGTCCTTTTTTACTTCCACTTCAGTGTTTGTATTTTATAACTGCTGTTTGGCAGTTAATGACAAAAGTCTTTATAGCTAAAAGCCTTAAAATGATACCTGATACTGGCTGCTTTGCTTTTTATCGAGATGCTTGCCATTTGTAGCAGCATCCCCGTCTGACTGCATCAGGCGGGCAGCATCAGGTATCAATACCTATTTCTTTTCATTTTGCTGGATCACGATCTTCTGTGGAGGTGCATTTAATTGTTTTAATCCTAAAGGCTCCACTGATTTGCTAACCTCACTCATCTTGCTGCGAAACATGAGTTCACTTTTCACATTAATATATTCCCACTTCAGTTCTTTTATTTCTCTTCCCAGTTTATTGATCCTTCTGATTTTCTTTTCTGCCAGGTGACTGTTGGCGATATATAGCAGTGCCATTGCAGATAGAAAAAGTATGAATGGCATATTTTGCACAATAGCCCTGTAGTTAATGCGCAATCGCCATTCTTTTTTAGGTTCCGGAGTTTCCAGTGGCTCCTGCGGTTCCTGACTTTCTGTATGTAACGCTTCTTCCTGCAAGACTGTAAATACTTTAAAAAATGAATGATCAGACTATAATTTCATCATTTCAAATAGGGGGGATATTTGGATGTACAAATTGCTGAATTGCCGATTTGCTGGTTAATTCCTGGGCCGTTTACCTTGATGTAAACCCATTGTTCTATCTGGTGTATTTGATCTAATGTATTGGTATGACAGGGAAAATGCCGGCTGTCATTACATTTTTTCAGCTACCCGTAATTTTGCGCTTCTGGACCTTGGATTCAGCTTTAGTTCTTCAGTACTGGCAGTAACAGGTTTTTTAGTAATCAACTGAAACAACTTAGGGGGTGTGTGCATGGTAAATGGATGGTCTTGGACTTCTTCGAAACTGCCTGTTTTCATGAAGTTTTTTACCAACCTGTCTTCCAATGAATGGAAGGTAATAAAGGCCATTCTACCCCCTGGTTTAAGTACAGCTGCTGTTTGTGTCAATAACTCTTTCAGGGCACCAAGTTCATCATTGACAGCGATGCGCAATGCCTGGAATACCTGAGCCAGATATTTTTGCGGGTTGCCTTTAACAACGGGCTGTATTACATATTTAAATTCTGCTATGGTGCGCATGGGGTGTACTTTTCTTTGTTGTACAATGGTAGTGGCCAGCGTTTTTGAGTTGGTCACCTCACCGTATTCCTGGAAAAGTAATTGCAGCCTGGCAGCAGAGTAAGTTTGCAACAACTGGGCAGCAGTCAATGCGCTCCGTGTGTCCATCCGCATGTCCAGGTCTCCATCAAAGCGGGTACTAAATCCTCTTTCAGCGGTATCAAACTGATGGGAGGATACGCCCAGATCAGCCAGTACACCATCTACCTCTGTGGCCTGGTGTAGTTTCAGAAAGCGCTGCAGGTGCCGGAAATTTTGCTGAACAAAGGTGACTCTGTCGTCTTCGATCCTGTTGCGGAAAGCATCCTCATCCTGATCAAATACGATAAGCCGGCCTTTTTCACCCAGTTGCGCCAATATTGCGCGGGAATGTCCGCCTCCTCCAAAAGTGGCGTCTACATAAATGCCATCCGGCTTAATATGTAGCAGTTCAGTTACTTCGTGAAGCAAAACAGGTAAATGGTATTCTTGTGTGCCCATACGCTCAGATTAAATCGAAATGTTATTATCACTGCCACCCATTACCTGTTGTGCCAGGTCACTAAAAGCTCCTGGTGAGAAATTTTCAAAGAACTCCTGATATTTTCCGTTGTCCCAGATTTCTATTTTGTTGGATGCTGCTGCCAGTACGATGTTTTTCTCAAGGCTGGCATACGACATCAGGTTTTTTGGTACTAATAGGCGCCCTGCACTGTCCAGTTCGAGTATGGTAGCACCGTTCAAAAAATAACGGCGGAATTCTCTAACTTTCGGATCAAAATCATTCAGCTTGCTGACACGTTCAAAAATGGGCTGCCATTCATTCATCGGATACAAGGACAAGCATTTTTCAAACCCACGGTTAATCACAAACTGGTCACCAGCATCTTCCGCTAACTGCTTTTTGAAACCGGCAGGTAGGAGGAAGCGCCCTTTTGCGTCCAGCGTTGCTTCATATTCACCGAGAAATCCTGTCATGCCATGGGGTGAAAGTCCTTAAAATCCATTTCCTAACACAAAATAACACTTTTTCCCACTTTTTAACGAAAAAATGTATTATAAATTTTTTCCACAGAAGCATAGTGCCCTGGATATTGGTTTTTGCATAGGTTTGGTCTTACGTAATGTGTATATCTATTTAAATGATGTGGATAATATGTTTAATTAATGTGAATTTGTGTGAATAACATAGTGTTTTGCCCTGTAGATCAACGTTTGGGGAATATTAAAAATGTTGAAAATTCTGGTTGGCTTAGTGAATTTGGATAATCCGGAAGCGGGAAAAGGTGGAATTATATAACACCATCGTGGTAAAATCTCCTGCCTGTGGTAAAATGTGGAAGTCCTGAATAAAAGGTTATTTTTCATCGATTTATGAAAATTCGCCTGAAAAAGTTACATTTCCTCCTTTTCCCAGGCCGGGAACGGCTGTAAATCTGTGTTTTATAAATTTTTTAACAGTAATGAAAAGCTGTCTGCCTTACATTTACATTTAATTATTAACTTTGCCACTCTTTTATGCGGAAATTTTTATTGTATATCAGTGTTATTGTGCTTGTAGCTTCTTCTGCCTGTAATATGGAGCTGAGGAGGATAGAAAAAAGTAACAACTTCGAAAAGAAGCTGGCTTACGCCGATAAGCTGTATGAAAAGAAAAAATACACTCAGGCGCAAACGCTGTATACAGACTTGCTTCCCATATTCAAGGGCACAGAGAAGTTTGAGCCGCTTTACTATAATTTTGCTTATTGTTCTTATTATGTGAAGGACTATGTACAGGCGGCTTTTCACTTCAAAAACTACCTGGATGCCTTTCCCAATAGCCCCAGGGCAATAGAAATGGACTATATGCAGGCCTACTGCTATTACAAACAATCTCCTAAAGTGGCACTGGATCAGACTAATACGATGAAAGCTATTGCAGCTATGCAAACTTTCATTAATAACTATCCTACCGCGGATAAAGTGGCAGAGGCTAACCTCGTTATTGAGCTTTGCCGTCGCAAACTGGAGAAAAAGGAGTTTAACAGCGCTGAGCTGTACTATAACCTGGGTTATTATAAGTCAGCAGGTATCGCTTTCAAGAACCTGATGCGTAACTACCCGGATTCTGATAAAAGCGACAGCTACAAAGTAATGGCTATCAGGGCGTACTACCAATATGCAAAAAACAGCATTGTAGAAAGGCAGAAAGAGCGTTATGAGCAGGTGGTAACAGAGTATATGGACTTTGCGGATCACTATTCAGACAGCAAATTGAAGCCTGACGCCGAAAAATATTATACCTTAGCACAAAACAATTTAAAATCCCTGGATAATGAGCAAAATAAAGAGAAGTCTAACCAGTAGTCTTAATCCCTGGGTAGAAACAAGAAATACTACCGATATTAAGGGCCGTACTGGCAATTTATATGAGTCTATTGCCGTGATATCCAAACGCGCCAATCAGATTAATATATCTGTGAAAGAGGAGCTTCATTCCAAGCTGGAAGAATTTGCCAGTCATACTGACAACCTGGAAGAAGTTCATGAAAACAAGGAACAGATTGAGATTTCCCGGTTTTATGAAAGACTGGCTAATCCTGCTATCCAGGCTACACAGGAATTTCTGGATAACAAGATCTATTTCCGTAAGAACGACGACGATCTGTTTAGTTAATTGACAGCCAGTGATTTACAGTTAGTGGTTTAGTACCGCCAACTGGCAGTTACAAACTGGATACTATTCATTTGGTAAGTTAGTTACGAAAAATATTAACTTCATGGCGGCAGAGTAATTTCTGCCGCTTTTTTTAGCGCATGTTTCCCGTAAGCTGGCCCTGTTGTCCAGGCATCTGCCGTGGATCATGAACCATGGATCAAGATATATGTTACAAGGAAAGAAAGTTTTACTGGGTGTATCTGGTAGCATTGCTGCCTATAAAGCCGCTACCCTTACCCGTCTGCTGGTAAAAGAGGGCGCTTTGGTAAAGATTGTGATGACCCCCGCCGCCTGTGATTTTATTACCCCGCTTACACTTGCCACCTTATCAAAACATGAGGTTCCCACAGATATTAGCAATAACAGCAACTGGAATAACCATGTAATGCTGGGCCGCTGGGCAGACGTGATGCTGATTGCTCCGGCTTCTGCCAATACTTTGGCTAAAATGGCACAGGGGCTGTGCGATAACCTGTTGCTGGCTACTTATCTCTCTGCCACCTGTCCGGTATTGTTTGCTCCAGCGATGGATGAGGATATGTGGCATCATCCTGCCACAAAGGCTAATGTAGCAAAACTATTAGCATACGGACATCAGCAAATACCGGTAGCCACGGGAGAACTGGCCAGTGGCTTATTCGGTGAAGGCCGTATGGCAGAGCCGGAAGCGATAGTGGCCTTCCTGCACCAGCATTTCAGTGAAAATACCACTGCTCCTAAACCTTTAGCTGGCAAAACTGCTTTAGTAAGTGCCGGACCTACCGTAGAACCTATTGACCCGGTACGTTTTATCAGTAATCACTCCAGTGGGAAAATGGGAATTGCGATTGCAGAGGAAATGGCAAACGCAGGCGCAAAAGTAAAACTGGTACTGGGCCCTACACATTTAACAACTACACATCCCGGCGTGGAAATATTCCCCGTTAAAACTGCTGCTGAGATGCTTGACAGCTGTGTGAGCAATGCCGCTGCTGCAGAAATTATTATAATGGCTGCCGCTATAGCCGACTACAGGCCGGTAAATGTGGCTGATAAGAAGATCAAAAAGAATGAAGGCAGCCTGCATATAGACCTGGAAAAAACACAGGACATTTTACGGACTCTGGGAGCTGGAAAAACGCCAGGCCAGCTATTAGTAGGGTTTTCCCTTGAAACAAACAATGAAAAGGAATTTGCCCTTAAAAAGTTAAGGGAAAAGAACCTGGACCTGATCGTGATGAACTCCCTCAACGATCCGGGCGCCGGCTTTAATTATGATACCAATAAAGTAACCCTGTTTGATAAGAACGGCGGTGAAAAAGTGTTACCACTCAAGTCCAAACAGGAGGTAGCACAGGATATTGTATCGGCAATAATTCAAATGCAACATGACTAATCATTCACAGGGCAAAGGCAGCAAAACGGATACCTCCTATAGTTATTCAATTAAATATGCCATGGGGTTTAAACCAGGATATACCATATATGCCAGTCTGTTACTGGGCTGTTTGTTGTGTCTAACAGGTTTTACGGCCAGCGCTCAGGAAATAAGGGCCAACGTTGCGGTAGTAGCCAATCAGATTCAGGGAACCGATAAAAAGGTGTTCACCACCTTACAAACTGCTATCAAGGAGTTTCTGAATAACCGCCGCTGGGCAGATGATGCATTTACACCGGCGGAGAAAATCGAATGTAATTTTTTATTGAATATTAATGGAGAATCTGGCTCCAACAGCTATAAGGCTACTTTAACGGTACAGGCTACGCGTCCTGTTTATAATGCAGGTTATGTTACGAGCCTGCTGAACACACAGGATAATAATCTGGTATTCCGTTATGTTGAATTTCAGACCCTGGAGTTCAGCGATAACAGGGTGGTGGGCAATGATCCGCTGGCATCCAATCTCACGGCTACACTGGCTTATTATGTGTATATCATTCTTGGATTGGATTATGATTCTTTTTCACCCCGTGGAGGAGATCCTTTTTTCAAGAAGGCCTTGAACATTGTTAATAATGCACCTGATGGGAAAGATATTTCCGGATGGAAAGCCTTTGAGGGGAACCGTAACCGTTATTGGTTGCAGGACAATCTGATGGGAGCTAAATTTACCCGTTTCCATGAGGTAATGTACCAGTATCACCGGCTGGGATTGGATCTGATGTATGATGATGTGAGTAAGGGGAGAAGTGCTATTTTTAACAGCCTGAACTTGTTGGCCGCTATTAATGAGGATATTCCCAACTCTATGTTGTTGCAGGTTTTTTTTAATGCCAAATCGGGTGAGCTGCTAAAGATCTTCTCTAAGGCGCCGCCGCAGGAGAAAGCCCGTGCCGCTCAAATATTATCTCAGTTGGATATACCCAACGCCGGTAAATATCAGCAGTTAAAGTAGCTTTGTAGCTTACAGAATAATAGCAAGGGTACCCAGATGCCCGGAGGTAACGGTTAAGTAAAACCGGTAAAGAGGATTAGTTTTTATGCGTAAATTAATAAGTATATTATTTTTTTTGTGTGCAGGAATTGCGTGTGGAGACGCAGACAGGGAGCCGCGTGGGGTTATGCCTAAGGATAAAATGGGAAGTATATTGCTGGATATGACCATGGCAGATGCCCTGAGTAATGAAATAGGAGAAGGTAGTATGATCCCGGTTACAGATTCTATCCGGCAGGGAAAAGTGAAAGTATATTATAAGCAGATATTAGAGCTGCACCATGTTTCCGTGGAAGAGTTCATGCGCAGCTATCAGTTTTATGAAAGTCATCCTAACCGTTTAAAAGAAGTTTTTGGCCTGATGCTTACGGAAGCAGGCAAACGTAAAGCTTTGCAGGAAAAACTGGAACTTGCCAGGATGCCGGTGGATTCTTCCTTACACATGTATTTTCCTAATTCGGGAAAATCAGTAATTTCAGGCAAAGGAAGGGTACGCGTTCCTTTTGTACCCAAAGATTAATAACACTTGAATAAAAACACCAAAACATGAATAAAGTAGTCGCTAATGCAGACGAGGCTTTACATGATATTCCCGATGGTGCGGTATTGATGTTGGGAGGATTTGGCTTGTGCGGCATCCCGGAAAATTGTATTGCTGCGTTGGTACGTAAAGGTATCAAAGGACTCACCTGTATCTCCAATAATGCCGGAATAGATGATTTTGGGCTGGGGCGTTTACTGCAAACCAGGCAGATTAAAAAAATGATGGCCTCTTATGTAGGAGAAAATGCTGAGTTTGAAAGGCAGTTGCTGGCCGGAGAACTGGAAGTAGACCTGATTCCCCAGGGTACACTGGCCACCCGCATCCAAATGGCCGGAATGGGGATTCCTGCTTTTTTTACGCCTGCCGGTTACGGTACCGAAATAGCCGCGGGAAAAGAAGAAAGAGAATTTAATGGCAAAAAATACCTGATGGAGCTGGCATTGCCGGCTGATTTTGCTATCGTAAAAGCCTGGAAAGGCGATACGATGGGAAATCTTGTATTCCGGAAAACCACCCGTAATTTCAGTACCTCCATGGCTAAAGCAGGGCAAATTACCATTGCTGAAGTAGAGCACCTGGTGCAACCAGGAGAGCTGGATCCCGATAATATTCATGTAGCGGGTATCTATGTACATCGCATTTTCCAGGGTAGTAACTACGAAAAGCGCATAGAACGTAAAACAGTAAAAATCATCTCCCAAAAATAAATCTTATGGCGCTGGATAAATATGGTATTGCAAAAAGAATAGCGCAGGAATTAGCAGATGGTATGTATGTGAACCTGGGGATTGGTATTCCTACGCTGGTATCTAATTATATTCCGGAAGGGGTGTCTATTATGCTGCAATCTGAAAATGGTATGTTGGGCATGGGGCCTTACCCGTTGGAAGAGGACATTGATGCAGATCTGATCAATGCAGGTAAAGAAACCGTCACCTTACTGCCGGGAGGTTGCTTTTTTGATTCGGCAGAGAGCTTTGGGATGATAAGAGCCGGTAAGGTGGACCTGACGGTATTAGGGGCAATGGAAGTATCCGATAACGGAGATATTGCCAATTGGAAAATCCCCGGAAAAATGGTGAAAGGAATGGGAGGTGCGATGGACCTGGTGGCTTCGGCGAAAAATATTATTGTTGCGATGATGCACACAAATCCCAAGGGAGAAAGCAAGTTGCTGCCGCAGTGCAGCCTGCCTTTGACTGGTGTGCATTGTGTGAAAAAGATAGTAACAGAACTGGCAGTGCTGGATGTTACTCCGGATGGATTTCGTTTGATAGAACGGGCACCGGGTGTAAGTGTAGCGGAAATTAAAGCTAAAACTGCGGGTAGGCTTGTAGTGGATGGCGAAGTACCAGAAATGAGCATTTAGTCTTTATCTGAAAAATAATGGAAGGCCATTCCTTGTATTGCATTGGCAATACAAGGAATGGCCTTTTTAGTTTTTACAATAATTTATTCTTAGAAATTAGAAAATCTAAAGTGTATTACTATTTTTGCGAATATTTTTTGTTTTATTTATCCAATACTTATCTATGAAGAGAACTGTTACACTCCTACTTCTATCAGGATCCTTTATTCATGCCCAGGCACAGGATTTTGCCGGATATCGTACCGGCAATTACACCGGCGTAAACGGTGTTTTTTTTAACCCTGCCAATATTGCCGACAGCCGCTACAAGTTTGATGTAAATCTCGTTTCTTTAAACGTTGGGGTGGGCAACAACCAGGCAAGCTTCAAATTAAGCGAGCTGAGTAAAACATTTAGCAGCGACAGTATTCAACAGCAGTTCTTTGGTAAAGACAAAGGCGCTACCAGGGGATTGATCAACCTGGATGTACATGGCCCCGCTGTGATGTTTAATACCCCCGGAAAGTTCACCTTTGCCATCACCAGCAGGGTTAGGGTAGTGGGCAACGTAAGTGATGTAGACGGTAAATTGATTGACAAAATCTCTAATGATTTTGCTGCTAATGATCCGGACCTGCCATATACCTTAAAATCCCAGGAAAATATGCGGGTGAATGTAAGCGGATGGGGAGAATTTGGAGTAGCAGTAGGCCGGGAAGTATATAACAAGGGCCCGCACTATATCAAAGCAGGTATCACCCTTAAATACCTGGCCGGAGTAGGAAATGGGAATATCAATATTGCCAACTTCAATGGTACTTTAAATGCGGATGAAGTTAAAATGGATGCATATCTGTCTAATACTACGGGTACGATAGGGACTACTTTTTCCGGGATTAACTTCTCCGATTTTCAGGCTGATCAGCTGACCAGATTTACAGGTCGTGGCTTTGGTACTGACCTGGGAGCCGTATACGAATTCAGGCCGGAGAGCCAGGCAACGTCACCTTACAGTGCTTATAAATTTAAAGTGGGTATAGCTTTGCTGGACGTAGGAAAGATCCGGTTTGAAAAAGATATGCAGCGTAGCGGAACCTATGATATAAACATTACAGGTGCACGGCGGTTTTATATGGCTAACCTGGATGGCGTACAGCTGGATAATTACAACCAGGAGCTGGCTAAGTATCCACAGGATTTTACACCGGCTGCTGATAACGGTAAAGACAACTATTCTATCAGTTTGCCTACTACCCTCCAATTGGATGGCGATTATCATATTCATCATGGCTTTTTCGTTAATATGGGCGTACAGCTTGCATTGGCAAGTGGTAAAAAGAAACCATTCAACAGCCAGTATTACAGTGGGGTAACGGTTACACCACGGTATGACAGCAGGATATTCGGATTTTATCTGCCTATCAGTTATAATGGGTTAACCAAGATGAATGCTGGTGCCAGTGTACGCATAGGGCCATTATTCTTCGGTTCAGGCAGTGTATTTACAGCATTGTTAGGCGGTTCTAAACAGGCAGATGCGTTTTTCGGACTGCGGTTTGGTAATCTGCAAAAACAAAAGAAAGCAGTAGCGCAATAGCATCTTATATAGCGCATAGCTGCAGGGAGTACAAACTTTAGCAATCCCTTAACAGCAGGGCGTTATTACATAATTGTTGGCAGTTGTGTTTACAGTCAATAGTTTGTCATTGGCAGTTTGGGGATGGCTACCCCAGGCTGCCAATTTGCGTTATTTTACGTAACTTAACAGTCCATTTAACGAAAAATTGTTCGAGGTGCAAGTTGGTTTTTTATGTTACAATGGCAAGTTTACGCCTGCAGCTGATCCTATTTTAACGGCCGATAACCGTTCCTTCCGCTATGGTGATGGCTGTTTTGAAACCATGAAAGTGTATCAGGGAAAAGTATTATTACCTGATCTCCATTTTGAACGGTTATTTGCTACCTTGAACTTACTGCATTTCGATATTCCCCAGCATTTCACTAAAGATTATTTTACCAAGCTAATACTGGAGTTGTGTGCGCGTAATAATGCTTCCCCGCTGGCCAGGATCAGGGTAACTGTTTTCAGATCTGATGGTGGATTGTATGACCCGCTTAATAATTTGCCCAATTTTATTATTCAATGCTGGGAGCTGAGCAAACAGATCCTTGAGTTAAATGAAAATGGATTGGTGCTGGATGTGTTTCCGGATGTGAAAAAAAGCTGTGATAAATTATCCAGTATCAAATCAAACAATTGCCTGCCTTATGTGATGGCAGCCATGTATGCCAAACAGCATCGTCTGAATGAAGCAGTGCTGATGAATCAATACGGAAGAATCGCAGACAGCACGATTGCCAATGTGTTTATTGTACATCAAAAAACAATTATCACCCCTCCCTTGTCAGAAGGTGGTGTATGCGGCGTTATGCGCAAACATTTACTTACCAGGGATTTACCATTTAAAGTAATAGAGCAACCCCTTACTATCGCAGACCTGGAAACGGCAGACGAGATTTTCCTTACCAATGCCATTTATGGTGTACGGTGGGTAGGTCTTTTCAGAGATAGCAGCTATGGCAATGCTACTGCCGTAGTTTTGCATGAACTTCTGCATGAAGTGATGATGTAAAAACATGCACCTACTACATTTTTGAATACGCTCTTATGACCGGCTTTTTGTTGCAGCCGAAAGGAATAATAACCAATTACATGCATACTACTGTTAATTTATGCTGGTTCCGCCGTGATTTAAGACTGGAAGATCAGGCAGCGTTATATCATGCATTGCAATCAAAACATCCGGTGGTGCCGGTATTTGTTTTTGACAAGCATATACTGGACGATCTGGAAGATAAGCACGATAGGAGGGTTACCTTCATTCATGCTGTTCTGGAAGAAATACAAACGCGGCTGCTGAAAATGGGAAGTACCCTGCATGTATTTTACGGTACTCCTATGGAGGCGTTTCAATATTGGACTACTCATTATCAGGTAGCGGAAGTATTTACGAACCATGATTACGAGCCTTATGCCAAAGAACGTGATACCGCCATTGCCGGGTTTTTAAAAGAGAAAGGAATCAGATTCCATACGTTTAAGGACCAGGTGATTTTTGAAAAGAACGAAGTGATAAAGGATAACGGAGCGCCCTACACGGTATTTACACCGTACAGCAGAAAATGGAAAACTGTGTTGAGTGATTTTTATCTGAAATCTTATCCCGTACAAAAGCATATCGCTAATTGCTATCAACAACCACCTGTTAAAATCCCCACGATTACGGATATTGGTTTTCTGCCGGGGGAAGCACATTTTCCTGCCAGGCAGTTACAGGAAGATCTGATAGCGCATTATCATGAAACGAGAGACTTTCCCGGAGTAAGGGGCACTTCGAGATTAGGGCTGCATTTACGTTTTGGTACCATCAGCATAAGGAGGTTGGCACAGCGGGCAAATACGTTGAACGAAACATTTCTGAATGAATTGATCTGGCGTGATTTTTATCAGATGATCCTTTGGCACTTCCCGCATGTAGTAGGCCAGTCTTTTAAAAAGGAGTATGATAAGATCCAATGGCGTAATAATGAAAGCGAATTTCAAAGCTGGTGTAACGGGCAAACGGGGTATCCTATTGTAGATGCCGGTATGCGTGAGCTGAATGCTACCGGGTTTATGCATAACCGGGTACGGATGATTACAGCAAGTTTTTTGGTTAAACACTTACTGATTGACTGGCGTTGGGGAGAGGCATACTTTGCGAAATACCTGCTGGATTATGATCTGGCAGCTAATAATGGCGGATGGCAATGGGCAGCTGGTTCGGGATGTGACGCCGCCCCTTATTTCAGGGTATTTAACCCAACCCTGCAAATGCAGAAGTTTGATAAAGCACAGCATTATATTCGGCAATGGGTACCAGAATTTGACACGCTTCAATATGTGGCGCCCATGGTATCGCATGAGATGGCCCGTAAGCGGGTATTGGAAGCGTATGCCAAAGCCCTGAAGCGATAAGGCTTACAGTTGTGCTGCTGTGGCCATCAGTTTTTCTACGGCTTCGTTGCCTTCCTTGCCTAAATCCAGGCTGAAATCATTTACATACAAGTCAATATGCTGGCGCATAACGGCCTCTTCCATTTCCTGTGCATGCGCTTTTACATATTCGGAAAGTTGCGGATATCCGGTGTATGCATGCTGCAAACTTTCATGGATCAGTGCATCTACCTGTGCCTGTACAGCAGCAGGTATATCTTTACGGATAAAAATCCCTCCTAACGGTATAGGGCTGCCTGTAGTGGTTTCCCAGAATTCTCCCATGTCCATTAATTTCACCAGACCTTTTTGCTGATAGGTAAAGCGGTTTTCATGGATAATTACACCAGCATCTACAGTACCATTGAGCACAGCATTTTCAATATCTGAAAACAGCATTACCTGCTTGTTTTTGGCCGCAGGGAATGCAATGGAGAAAAGGAGATTGGCAGTAGTATTTTCTCCCGGAATAGCAATTTTCAGGTCTTTGATGTCTTCGTGTGTAATAGGTTTTTTAGCAATAAGCAATGGTCCGCATCCACGGCCCAAGGCGCTGCCGCTGTTCAGTAATGTATATTGTTCCTTTACTTTCAGGTATACAGCGAAGCTCAGCTTGGTGATCATCAGCTTTCCCTGTAAAGCCCAATTGTTAAGTGTTTCCACATCTTCCAGCCGGGTATCGAAAGTAAATCCTTTAGTATCTATTTTATTATTCACCAGTGCATCAAAGATAAAAGTATCGTTGGGGCAGGGTGAAAATCCTAATGATAAATGCATGTTTCTTTTTTGAGCTGTTAGCTATTAGCAGTTGGCCATTAGCTAAATGCAGCGAGTGATTAGAGCTAAAGGCTAATAGCTATTAGCTGCTTTATTAATGCTTCATTCAATTGTTTAACGGCCAGGGGGATATTCCATTTGCTTTTATCCCTTACTTCCACATAGTTAGAAATACTACGTAATTGCAGGAACGGAATTTTTTCCATCAGGCAGGCATAATGAAAAGCCGCACCTTCCATGCTTTCCACATCGGGCGCATACTTTTCTTCCAGTTTTTGGATGGTAGATTTGCTGCCGCTCACCAGATTTACCGTAATACCAGTTGCTTTAGGTAATTGTGGCAGGTGGGAGATGCCCTCAAAGGTGTTCACCAACCATTTTTCTGTAAAGGGCGGCTGATTCATCTCCCATAAACCTATATCAAATAAATCTTTAAAATGTGTATCATCCTCAGCGCCCAGGTCGGCCAGTTGTTCCTTATCAACCAGGACTACCTCTCCAAGTGATCGTTCCCGGTGGAAGCAGCCTGCAATACCAGCCTGTATGGCTATATCCGGACGGGTGGTAGCCAGGTAGCGTCCCAGGCTATATGCCGTGTGCATCATACCAATACCGCCAATTAATATGCTTACCCGGCAGTGGTGGAAGGTAAAATGATGGTCAGATAGCGCCTGTCCGTGTTGTTTCAAATAATGGCTGAAAGGTTGTATTTCCGCCATTGTAGCGGCTGTAACCAATACGTTCATCTGAAAATGATTAGACTGTTTATCAGGATCTGGCGGAAGCAGTTCACCGTAGTGATCCCTTGTATATGCCTGGGTCCATCCTGTAAAATTACACCAAAAATGCATGTACGGAGTGTAAAACAATTGACAGAATGCCGTTAAATCACGATGGACTCATAGAATAATGGTATTTTTGCACAAATTTTTTATACTAATGATTTATTTAACGCGTGTGGAGAACTTCAATGCAGCGCATAAGTTGTCCAACCCGGGATGGAGTAAAGATAAAAATGAAGAGGTATTTGGCAAATGTGCCAATGAGAACTGGCATGGCCATAACTATGAGTTGCATGTAACCATAAAAGGTAATCCTGATGCTGAAACGGGGTTTGTTTTTAATGCGAAGACCCTGGGAGAAATCATAAAGGATGTGGTCATTGAAAAGGTAGATCACCGTAACCTGAATATGGATGTAGACTTCATGAAAGGGAAGTTTACTTCTGCCGAGAACCTGGCAATTGCTATATGGGAGCAGTTGGAAAAGCATCTGCCCGAAGGAGTGATGCTGCATTGCATCAAACTGTATGAAACCCCACGTATATATGTGGAGTATTTTGGAGGAAAGTAAGCAGCCGTTTAGATAGCCGTTAATCATTTTAAACCCGGTTGTTCCACAGGGGATACCGGAATCATATTTTACTCGTCGGGTCTAGTAAGTATCAGGCGGAGTGGAGAATCTGAAAAAAATAAAGATGGCATACATTAGAAAAGAATCTTATGATGAGCAGGTAACAGTAGGTTTGATGGAGAATTACCGGGAGTGTTTGAAGCTGATAGGAGAGGATCCGGATAGGGAAGGGCTGGTTAAAACACCGGAGCGTATGGCCAAAGCTGTACAATACCTGACACAAGGGTATCAGCTGGATGCAAAGGCTATACTGAATGGCGCCAAGTTTACAGAGGCGTATAGTGAAATGGTGATTGTAAAAGATATTGAGCTTTTTTCCATGTGCGAGCATCATATGCTGCCGTTTTTTGGTAAAGCACATGTAGCATATATCCCCAATGGTTATATTACCGGATTGAGCAAGCTGGCACGTGTGGTAGATGTATTTGCCCGCCGCCTGCAGGTGCAGGAGCGTATGACCCACCAGATCCTGGAAGCTATACAGGATACCCTGGAGCCATTAGGAGTAGCAGTAGTGATTGAAGCGCAGCATCTTTGTATGATGATGCGGGGTGTACAAAAGCAAAATTCTATTACCACTACCTCTGCTTTTTCCGGACAGTTTGAAGATGGCCGAACCCGCAGTGAGTTTATGAGGCTGATTGGGCGGTAAAATGTTGCGCTGTAATACAAAAAACATTTTTGATTAATGCGTAAGAGTTTGAATATTTGCATTTATTTTGAGTAAATATTCAAGAATCCACTAAAACAAGAAAACAATACATGAAGCACGCATACGTATTCCCTGGTCAGGGATCTCAGTTTCCGGGCATGGGCAAAAATTTGTATGAAACAAATGAAAAAGCCAGGGAGTTGTTTGAAAAGGCGAATGAGATTTTAGGTTTCCGCATCTCAGATATCATGTTTACTGGTACAGATGAAGATCTGAAACAAACCAAGGTAACCCAGCCGGCTGTTTTTCTGCATGCAGTGATTGCTTTTTTATGTGCGCCTGAAGCCCGGCCTGACATGGTAGCCGGACATTCATTAGGCGAATTTACGGCACTGGTAGCCAATGGTACCTTGTCGTTTGAAGATGCTTTAAAGCTGGTAGCGGTACGTGCCAATGCGATGCAAAAAGCATGTGAGGCGACTCCTTCCACCATGGCAGCGGTACTGGCGCTGGATGACGCTAAGGTAGAAGAGATTTGTCTGGCGGTAACCAATGAAACCGGTGAAGTAGTAGTACCTGCCAATTATAACTGTCCCGGACAGCTGGTTATTTCCGGTACCGTAAAAGGAATTGATATTGCCTGTGAGCGGATGAAGGCGGCTGGTGCAAAGAGAGCATTGGTATTGCCGGTAGGTGGTGCTTTCCATTCTCCCTTAATGGCACCTGCCAAGGAAGAACTGCAGGCAGCTATTGAAAAAGCAGTATTTAATACACCTACCTGCCCTGTTTATCAGAATGTGGTGGCAAAAGCAGTAAGTGCCCCTGCAGAGATTAAACAAAACCTGATAGATCAGCTCACCGGCGCAGTAAGATGGACACAATCCGTGCAGGCCATGATTGCCGACGGAGGTACCGAATTTACCGAGGTAGGGCCCGGTAAAGTATTACAAGGCCTGATACAAAAGATCCAGAAAGACACGGTGGTAAATGGAATCAGCTAATGCTTAAAAGCTATTAGCTGTTAGCCTTTAGCTCAATGCAGCGGATGATCGCATGATCACCAGTTCTAAAATATGCTGACCCTTGTGTGGTAATTTTACTACACAAGGGTTTTCTTATGCCCTTTTCATAGCCTTTCATGCACTCTTCATACACTATCTATGCTTTTACTATGCTTCAACCATAGCTCAACTATGCTTCGGGGTAGGCTTATCTATACCTTTAGAACGCTTTTACTATGCTTTTGCCATAGCTCAACCATGCTTCAGGGTAGGCTTATTTATGCTTTTAGAACGCTTTTACTATGGCTTTGCTATAGCTCAACCATGCTTCAACCATAGCTTAAGGTAGGAGAAGGGAGCCCAAACAGGCAGATTTGCTACATTTTGCTCGCAGCTATAGATTTAATACCATCTCATATTGAGATAACGTATGGATAAAGCCTGTTTTTAGCAGCAACTGGTTCATTGCGGGGTAGTGATCATCTATGTTAATGATAGACAATGGGTTACCAAGTTGGGAGGCAGCATGTTGTAACAGGGCACTACCAATACCCCGTCGTCTGAGGTTTGGATGTACCGCTATTTGCCGGATGCGTTTACTGGCCAGGTGTACGCTGATAAAGCCTGCAGACTGGCCGTCGAGGGATGCCTCCCAGGAAGTAGTAAAAGCCTGTTCCCTTTGTATGGCAGGGATGGCATTGGACCAGCAGGGTTCCATATCACTGTAGGCTGCCATCAGCGACCAGTTGGGGGTAGCGTTGAGCGTAATCGTTACGCCCGGAACAGATGAGGCTGTCGTAACTGCCCCCTTGTAGCAATGGACCAGCCTCTTTTGTTCAAATCCGCTGTTTTGGTAGGCTTTGATAGCTGGCTGATTGGTTTGTATCACTTCCAGGAGTATTTTTTTAATACCTTTTTGCCGGTAATAGGGCATCGCCTGGGTATATAATTGTTGGACCAGGCGTTGGCCACGGTATGCAGGAATGACCCCTGTTCCGCCGTTGTACAATACTTTGGGCTGTAATACATTATCTACGCCATGTAGCATAAAGCCTGCCAGGGTGGGACCATCAAAAGCACCCATGGAATAGTCCAGCCGGAGGTTTTCCCCTTGTATCTTCTGTTTCAGCAGGGGGAGTGTAAGCTGTACCGGAACGATATAATCGCTGAAAGCGGCGTTAAATGTATCACAGATATCAGGCAGGGTAACTGCCTGCAGATCATGGAACCCACCGGTATTCAAAATATGCATACACCAGTATATTAAAGTTCGATGCTGGCATTCCACCAGTCTGTTTCAAAATGGGCACGGTATCTTTTGTAGAATCTGATAGCAGGTTTATTCCATTCCAGCACCTGCCAGGTCATCCCGCTTAGTTTCTTTTCCTGGGTTTCTGCTATCAGCTTGTCGAACAGCATGCTGCCTATCCGTTTGCTTCTCCATTTTTCAGTAATGATAATATCTTCCAGGTAAAGCCGGGACCCTTTCCAGGTAGAATAGCGGATATAATACAGGGCAAATCCTATAATTGTTTCGATCCCATCTGCTGTATTTACCGCCACAAAAGCTTTCCATACCGGATTTTCACCAAATCCGGCCTCTTCAAAATGTTCCAGTGTAACGGTCACTGCCTGGGGGGCTTTTTCATATTCTGCCAGTTCTCTGATTAATTCCATTAACCTTGGACAATCTTCCTTTCGTGCAACCCTGATAGTTATATTCATATGCGTTAATTTTTATATGACTGGCATAGTAGTAGGGACCGGTGGCATAATATGTGCGCAATGTTCCGTAATACCTGCTATTTTTATGGCATAAAAGGTCAAAATTACGATATACATGAAGGAAATCCTATTTGGCTATGCTGCTTATAATTACTGGGCCAATCAAAAGCTTGCCCATGTGCTCCGTAAGCTGGAAAAGCCAGCAGCGGACCAGGAGCTGGTAAGCAGCTTTCCGTCTATACGCAAAACGGTTTATCATTTGTGGTGTGCAGAGAGTATGTGGTACCAGCGTTTACAGCTGGCCGAGAAAGCAGTGGATCCTACTATTCATTTTGAAGGTGATTTTGAGGAGGCGATTGATCACTGGCTGCATCAGTCCCGCCTGCTCAGGGATTGGGTAAAGCATGCTACTGCGGTAAGACTGGAACATACCCTGGCATATATTGACCGGGCCAAAGAGTATCATAAAGTACCCGTGAAGGATGTATTGCTGCATATATTCAACCATACCAGTTATCACCGCGGACAATTGGTGACCTTGCTGCGGCAGGTAGGCGTCAGTAAAATTCCGGGGATGGATTATGATGACTTTACCCAGGGGAAGAAATAATAGCTGTTGGAAGATAGTATAGGTTAAGAGATAAAAAAGTATTTTAGCTGGAAGTAATCCTGATTATGAATTTGCAATCATTTTATGAAGAGGTTCCAAGGCATTTGGTAGCAGTAGATTGTATCATCTTTGGTTTTGATGAGAGTAAGTTAAAGCTGTTGGTCATTGAGCGGAAAGTAGATCCTATGAAAGGAGAATGGTCGCTGGTAGGAGGTTTTGTTCAAACCGGAGAGAGCATAGATGCTGCGGCCGCAAGGGTATTAAAACAAACCACCGGGCTGGAGAATATTTTTATGGATCAGCTGCATTGTTATGGTGAGGTGGACCGGGATTCCGGTGCCAGGGTAATTGCAGCAGCCTACTATGCACTGATCAGGATCCAGGAGCATGATCATCAGCTGGCAGAGGAACATGGCGCACATTGGCTGGAATTGCATCAGATGCCGGAGCTGATATTTGACCACAGCAGGATGATAGCAGATGCATTGAAAAGACTACGGGACAATGCCCGTTTTCATCCCGTAGGTTTTGAATTGTTGCCGGAGAAATTTACGTTGTCGCAGCTTCGTACCATGTATGAAGAAATATACCAGGAAACCCTTGATAAGCGTAATTTCCGTAAGAAGATCCTCTCCATGAATATCCTGGAAAAACTGGAAGAAAAAGATAAATCTACTTCAAAGAAAGGTGCTCACCTTTACCGGTTTGATAAGCTGCAATATGAGCAGCTGACCAAGAAAGGGTTTGTGTTTGAAATATAGGATGCAGTGTAACTTTCCCACACAGCTATTGTATCCATAATGCACTGTTTTTTAGTGCCAGCCGTTTATTCAGCCAGTTGCGCAGTTTTTCCTGTTCCGCTTTGGTAAGCGGCTTTTTAACCTTCACTGTAATAACGGTTAGTGTATCTGCAGGCGCCTCAGTATTGGTGGTAGCGTAGCGTACGTGATCTGCCATAGAAAGGCTGCTGATCTGAGGAAAAAGGGTATACGCTTCTGTACTTACCTGTGCTACAGGATAGGCAGCTTGCTGAGGAGCAGGCTGTTTTAATTGTGCCTGCAATTGTTTCAGTTGCTCCGCAATTACAAGTGCATTGGCATCTTTATCTTTATTGATGTCCTGCATAATAATGTTCTTTACGGTGTTGATATCAAGGGTGCTATCTGATGGCTGATGAATAACCAGTTGTGTATGCTTTAATCCGTATGCAGTTAATAACTGCTGGTAGTTATTAATTTCCTGCGGAGATATTTTTTTGTTGAGCACCGCAATTTCTATGGAAGAGGAGGTTCCTTTATAGTTTATTTTTTTGTAGATGACGGTCAGGTGTTTTTCTTCAAAAACCTGTTGAATGTATTTGTTGGCATTATCTTTAAACCGGTTTTCCATCACCAGTGTATAGGCAAGGTAAATGCTGGGAATCAGCATCACCACTACGATGATGGTGATGGAACGTCTTACCCGTTTACCTCTTAGCTCATCTACGTAAGCTTTTTTAGGGTACTTGAGATATTTTACAATGGCCAGTGTGGCAAGACAGATAAACACACAATTAATGAGGTATAGATAAAATGCCCCTGCAAAGTAGAGCCATTGACCACTGGCCAAACCGTAGCCTGCCGTACATAGCGGGGGCATCAGGGCGGTGGCGATAGCTACTCCCGGAATGGCATTCCCCTTTTCGATACGTGTTACCGCCACAATACCGGCAAGGCCGCCAAAAAAGGCGATCAGTACATCATAAATAGTAGGTTGTGTGCGTGCCAGTAATTCTGAACGGGCCTCGCTGATAGGGCTGAGTAAAAAATAGATGGTGGAAGTAATTAAACTGATAATGGTAGCAATGAGCAGATTTTTCAGGGAACGTTTCAATAACTCAAAGTCGTTCAATCCCAGTGAAAGACCTGCACCCATAATGGGGCCCATAAGCGGGGATATTAACATGGCCCCGATAATCACTGCCGTGGAGTTGGTGTTCAGGCCGATGGATGCAATCATAATTGCAAAAGCGAGAATCCAGAGATTAGCGCCTTTAAAAGAAACATTCTTCACAATGGATTCGATGGTTTTTGCCTCCTCTTCCTTATCCATGTGAAGATTAAACTGATGTTTCAGCCATCGTAACATACGTGTCATGTCTTCATCGTTTATAGCAAAGAACGTATTTTTTTGATAATTGCTTCACGAACACACAGTATCAAAATGCGAATGAATAGAATGGCTAAGTCCTTTTATCCTTTTTTGATTATTTTCGATCATATCTTTATTTTTATATTGTATTTCTTGTGTATATCGCTCCGGCTGAATGAACCATACCCTATTAAGCGTACCCTTTAAAGCTGATGACAGATGGCATGTTAAAACTGATCCTATGAGTTTTTTGAAAACCCTTGTTTGTAACGGCTGTTGTATGCCTGTCAGGCAACGTAGATTACTATTATTTTTTAGTTGGTTATTATTTTTTACCACAACGATAACTGCGCAAAAAAGAGACGGGCAGGTAGTACTTCCTGTTTTTACGTGGCTGAATGACAGTACGCAGATCGTAGATGAATTGAACCAGCGTGCATTATGGTATCAGCCCCGGCAGCTGGATACCTGTTTCTTTTATGCAGATAGTGCCCTGAAGATGGCTACCAGGCTGCACTACGTAAAGGGCAAAGCTACCGCCTATAAAGTAATGGGGAATTATTATGCCTTCACGGCCAATAAATATTTATCATACCGTTTTTACCTGGATGCCAAACAGGCTTATGAAGCATTGAAAGATACAGTTAACTATTGTACGGTATTGATGAACCTGGGTATTTATTTTCAAAAGGAAGAAGAGCATGCCTCGGCGCAGCAAGCGCATTATAAGGCGATGGAATTGGGGCGTCAGCTGAAAAATGATTCTACATACGGACTGGTGCTGGCCAACTATTACTATATACACAGGGCGGATAGCACGAAACGGGATTCTTTAAGCTGGGCACTAGCCCGGGCCCGTGAAATAGCCACCCGGTATCATGATGAAAAAACATTGTTGTACATAGGTTTACTGGAGGTAGATAATGCCTATGGACGTACCAGTTTTCAACATATACAACAAAGGCTGGACTCCATTATAGCGGCTGCTGAGCGGCAGGGATTTATCTACATGGGGATGTATGGCTGTATGCAAATGGCAGGATATAAAGGCATGCTGGGGGAGGAGGATTCGATCCTGTATTATCAGAAGATGGTAGATCTTGCTGTGCGCGGCAGCTACAAGAGTTTGATTATCCCTGAAGTGCGTCATCTGTATGAATATTACAAACAGCGTAAAATGCCGGCTGCTGCAAATGAGTATAGCCGCATTATGCTGGATATATTGCAATACAGGCAACAAACCAAGCAGCGGGGAGAGATCGATTATATGGCCTACTTCACACAGGATCAGGACGTGAAGCTGCTTCAGATGGCGTACGAAAGGCGACAGCATCTCCTGGAAAAGAAAAGGATGGAGAACAGAAACGTTGGTTATGCGCTTTCCTTCGGGGTAGGGCTATTGATATTCCTGGCAGTGATTACAATGAACACCTACCGGCACATAAAAAGTGCAAAAAAAACCAGTAAAGCACTGAAACTGGCTAATGAAGAAATCATCATTAAAAACAAATTGCTTACTACGAATGATGATTTTAAGAACATGCTGATATCATTGATAGCACATGATTTCCGGGTACCCTTATCAAATATACTGGATATAACCACCCTTTTAAAAATACAATCCTTTACCCTGGAGGAAGCTTCGGCCATGATCGTAAAAGTGGAAAGCGCGGCGCATCATACGCTGCTGACATTTGATAACATATTGCGTTGGATACGTTCCCAGCTTTCGGGATTTGTATATCACCCGGAGCCTTGCTGGCTGGAAGGGTTGATTAATATCGCTCAAAAAGGGCTGGAGCACCTGATAGCAGGAAAGGATATAAAGGTAAGTATCAAGATACCCCCTGATTTTCAGTTATATGCCAATCCTGAGATGCTGCAGTTTGTGCACCGGAACCTGCTGCATAATGCGATCAAGTTTTCTCCCAAAGGAAGTGAGATTACAGTGAGTGCCGTGCGCAGTAATGGTATGGTGAAAGTATCCTTCACCGATCAGGGAAAAGGAATGGCGGCGGAAGTATTGGAAACGCTTTTTGTATTTGGAGGGCAAAGGAAGCAGCACGCGGGATCGAGTAAGGGGGCCGGTTTGGCATTAATTATTTGTAAAGATTTTATAACAAAAATGGGAGGGCATATACAGGCAGAAAATAATGAAGGGACAGGAAGTTCCTTCTGGTATAGTTTGCCTGATAAACCGTAAGCAGATTGGCATGAACTATTTTATTACAACATATAAAAGATGCATTCATTTAATGAAACGTGCCCTGCCGGGAATTATGGCAGGTACAGTCATCCTGTTTTTTGTCTGCTCCTCAACGGCGCAGCAACGCAGGCCATCACAGGTGGATCAGATCTATAGCACACTATTGCAACAGCGGGATAGCATGGCATATGTGGATGTACTGTCTCAATTGGGCATGCTGTACCATATGATTAACCGGGATAGCTGTTTGTGGTACGCCTTAAAGATTCAGGATATTTCAGAACGGATTCACTATGAAAAGGGGATGGCCAATAGTTTAAACCTTTTAGGTATTTGCCATGCCTTAAAAGGAAACTTTAAACTGGCTGTAGAGTATGGTTTTCAGGCATTGCAGCGATACCGCGCTGTGGGGGATAGTGCCAATACTTCCCAGGTACTGAACAATCTTTGTGTATACTACCTCAACTATACTACAGACAAAAAGAAGGAAGCGTATGCCTATTTGCAGGAAGCGATGAAAGTAGCCAGCCAGCTAAAGCCTCCGGAAGATTCTTTTTATTCTCTTGTTTTAATGAATTATATCGGGTTTTTTGGGGAAGATACCACGAAGCGGGATTCAGTAAAATGGGCTATAGGCAAAAGCCGTGAGATCTTAGTGAAATACCCTTTGAGCCGCTTTGCCTTTTATATAGATATTACTATTGCGGATTCCCTGATGAAAGCGGGTAAGGGAAAGGAGGCAGAAAAGATGGTAAATGAACTGGCCACCTCGGCACTGGATAAAGGGTTGACTTATGTAGCTATTGAGATGTATGAACGGATGGATCAGTACCGGAGTATGGGATACCATACCGATGCTGTTTATTACTGGGAAAAGATGTATGAGTTGGGTAAGCAGGCCGGATACAATGATCTGCAGATGCCTACATTGGCAAACCTGTATAAACATTATAGTGCAGTAAACGATCAGGCCAGGATGAACTATTACAGTAATGAGATAATGCGATTGTCGGCTGGGGTGCAGGACGTAGAAAAACAATCCGGCGTTAAATACATTGATTTCTTCTTAAAAGAACAGGATAAAAATGAGCTGAAAGTAAAAACAGCATTGCAGCAGCAACGGATTGAAAAAAATGATTATGAAGATGAGAGTAACCGTTTGGGGCTTACCTATATAGCGGTAATATCCGGCCTGATGATTTTATGGTATATCCGGCAGCGTTACTATTACCGTTCCCAGAAAAAGGCTACTGCAGCATTAGCACAGCTGCATACAGATTTATCCGGTAAGCAGCTACAACTGGAAATAAATGATGCCTTTAAGAATAAGCTGATTACTATCATTGCCAATGATTTCCGGGCGCCCCTCACCCATATTACCAAAGTGGCTGACTTGTTACGTACCAGATCGATGAATCAGGCGGATATGATGCTGGTGATAGATCAGATTGCAGCTTCCTCCGGGAAAACATTACTGATGTTTGATAGTATTTTACGCTGGATCAAATCGCAGCTATCGGGGTTTGTATTTGTACCGCAAAGCTGTACACCGCATCTGATGCTGGGGGTAGTGTTACAGGATATGGAGGTGCAGGTCAAAGAGCGGCAATTGAAAATATTAAACAGGGTACCGGTGGCATTACAGTTACTGGCAGATCCGGAAATGCTGCAATTTGTACACCGGCATTTGCTGGCCACCCTGGTAGAAAGCGCTGTGACGGGCAGTACGATAACGATAGTGAGTGAGCAGGAAGGGAAACTGGTAGATATCAACTTAACTTTTGTCCCGATGGAGCACCTGCGGGTCAGGATTCAGCGGTTATTTGATGCAGATAATACGGGTAATGAGCAGTTACTTCAGCAATCTGATACGGGACTAATACTGGTGATCTGCAGGGACTTTATCACCAAAATGCAGGGAAGTATCCGGATAACAAAGCAGGAGGGAGGGAGATTATCTTTTGTGTATACCCTGCCAATATTGGTATAAAAGCAAGATCCGGTTTGTGGGAAACCGGATCTTGTTTTATTGCTTTATTTTATTTGTCGCCGTCATAGGCCCATTTGATATAGCTGGCACCCCATGTAAAGCCGCCACCAAAAGCAGCTAACACCAGGTTGTCACCTTTTTTCAACTGTTTTTCATAGTCCCACAGGCACAGTGGAATAGTGCCGGCAGTAGTATTGCCATAACGTTGAATATTCATCATGATTTTTTCTTCCGGCAGCTCAATATACTGGGCAGTGGCACTGATAATACGTTTATTAGCCTGGTGAGGTACCAGCCAGGCAAGGTCAGCAGCCTGCAGTTGGTTGCGCTCCATTACATCTTTGGCAGCTCCTGCCATATTTGAAACGGCATATTTAAACACCATCTTACCTTCCTGGTATACAAAATGCTCCCGGTTAGATACTGTAGCAATAGTGGCTGGTTTTACAGACCCACCGGCTTTCATATGGAGGTATTCCCGTCCGTGGCCATCACTTTTCAGGATACTGTCTATCAAACCATACCCTTCGGTATTGGGTTCCAGCAATACACCGCCGCCGCCATCACCAAAAATAATGCAGGTGGTTCTATCGGTATAGTCAATAATAGAACTCATTTTATCGGCACCAATAACCATTACCTTTTTGTAACGGCCGCTTTCTATGAAGCGGGCACCTGTATCCAGGGCATATAAAAAGCCGGAGCATGCTGCACTGATATCGAAACCAAAGGCATTTTTTGCGCCAATTTTATCTGTTACCACATTGGCAGTAGAGGGGAAAGTCATGTCGGGGGTAACCGTTGCCACTATCAACAAATCGATCTCTTCGGGGCTGATACCTCTTTTTTTACAAATTTCCAGTGCTACTGGTACACATAGGTCGGAAGTTCCTTTGTTGTCGCCTTTTAATATCCTCCTTTCTGAAATCCCCGTACGGGTTAATATCCATTCGTCTGTTGTGTCTACTATTTTTTCTAATTCCTGGTTGGTCAGAACATAGTCGGGAACATATCCACCCACCGCCGTAATAGCGGCTGTAATTTTATTCATAAAAATGATATAATAGTTTAAAACGAGGCGTAAAAATACGACTTAAACGAATATTTCCTAAAAAACTAACATATGAGCCGGTCTGATCAGCGATAATAATACAAATGTGGCAAACTTTCCGCGGTTTTTCAGGTAGAAAAAATAAGACATCCATTTTATCCATTTTCCTATGTACCTGGGTATCCGGACAAAACATCCTTTGCTTATTTTCATATATCACGTAAGTTTGTTTAATTTACCGAACCTTTACCTTAGTATGATTGCGTACCTCAATGGAAAATTGGCTTATAAATCACCAGCGCTTGTGTATATAGATGTGCAGGGGGTGGGATATGAAGTGCAGATCAGTTTAAATACTTATTCCCGTATACAGGATCAGGAAAACTGCAAATTGTTAACCTACCTGCACATCAAAGAGGATGCGCATACTTTGTATGGATTTTTTGAAGAGGCTGAAAGGAGTTTATTTTTATTGCTTATTAGTGTATCAGGGATAGGAGCCAGCACTGCGCGAATGATGCTTTCTTCCCTTCAACCAGAAGATATCCAGCGGGCCATTATGATGGAAAATGACAAGATGCTGGAAAGTGTAAAAGGCATTGGCGCTAAAACTGCCAAGCGTATCATATTGGAACTCAAAGACAAAGTGGCAAAACAACGTGATTCTAATATACATTTATCTTCGAATGCAAACAATACAATTCAGGATGATGCGTTAAATGCTTTGGTAACTTTGGGGATAGCCCGTAATATGGCAGAACAGGCTATCCAAAAGGTACTGAAGGCCGAGCCATTATTGCATGATCTGGAAGGGCTGATTAAGAAAGCCCTTAAAAGCTTATAAATTTATGAACAGACCTCTATAAACCTATTTCGCTTGGCAAGAAAGACATATTACGGTGCTTTTGCAGTAATAGGAGTTGTATCTTTTATCTTTGTTAACACCGCCGCTGGAACCCGCTCCGGGTATAATTATGTAAACAGTGTAAGTTGGGGGCGGGATACCATTATTAAAGATACTGCCGCAAAAAAGGATACCTTGAAATTCCCTATTCGGGACAGACGGGGCACAAGTGTCACCGATCCTGCAAAGAATGTGATGGACCTGAAGGACCCTGCTAATATCACCAAATCAGTAGAATACGACCCCGTTACGAAACAATATACCGTTACCGAAAAGATAGGTGACCAATATTACCGTAATCCTACCTATTTAAGTTTTGATGAATACTACAGATTACAGGCTAAACAAAGTGAAGAAAATTATTGGTTAAAAAGAGCAGGTGCGCTGGGCAATCTTAATCAGAAAGGCAGCGGACCCAGTATGTATTATGGCAGCAGCCTGTTTGACAGGGTGTTTGGGGGCAGCAAAGTAGATATCCGCCCCCAGGGAAACCTGGACCTCACCTTCGGCTATGAAGGGCAGAATATTAAAAATCCCGTGCTGGTAGAGCAAGCCCGTAAAAACGGCAACTTCCTCTTCGACATGAACATTAATATGAACGTAACGGGTAAGATCGGGGAAAAGCTAAAGCTGATTACCAACTATAATACCCAGTCTACGTTCGACTTTGAAAACCAGGTAAAACTGGAATATACCGGCTATAAAGATGAAATTATCCAGAAAATTGAGGCGGGTAATGTGAGCTTTCCGCTGCGCAGCTCTCTGATATCAGGTATTCAATCCCTGTTCGGGGTAAAAACACAGTTGCAATTCGGACGGCTTACCATCACCAGTGTACTCTCTAACCAAAAGTCGCAGAAGCAGAACCTGATGCTGAAAGGAGGTACCCAGGTGCAGGACTTTAATCTTCAGGCAGATGAATATGAAGATAACCGGCACTTTCTGTTAGCGCAGTTTTTCCGGGACACGTTTAACTATGCCATGGCCAACCTGCCCATTATCCGGTCATTATCCAATATTAACCGGATTGAGGTATGGGTGACCAATAAAACAGGGGCTACCACCCAGGCACGTGATGTGGTAGGTTTGATGGACCTCGGGGAGTACGCGCCTTTTAATCCGGATATCAAGTTACTGACTACCTCTCACTTGCCCAATAACGCTACCAACGACCTGTACAGCAACCTGGCCCGTGATGCGGGCGGGCGTAATACGGGAACCGTTATCAGCCGTTTGCTGGCATTGGGCCTTAAACCTGTGCAGGAATTTGAAAAGACATTTGCCCGTAAACTCGATTCTACCGAGTATACCTTCAACCGGCAACTGGGCTTCTTATCCCTCAACCAGCAGTTACAACCCGATGAAGTGCTGGCAGTGGCCTTCCAATATACTTATAATGGCAGGGTGTACCAGGTAGGGGAATTTTCGCAGGATGTTCCGCCAGATCCCAACAATAGTGTGAACCAACGGATCCTCTTTCTCAAATTGCTGAAAGCTACTTCTGCCCGTCCCGGCTTACCCATCTGGGACCTGATGATGAAAAACATTTATGCAACAGGCGCTTTCCAGGTAAACCGGCAGGATTTTAAACTGGATGTGTATTATAAGGATCCAGGCGGTAAAGATCCCATAGGCACAAACCGCCAACCCAGTGATAAACGTTACCTGCCCGATGCCAAAGGCGATTTTGCAGGTGCGCCTATTATCACGATCCTCAACCTGGACAGGTTGAATAACCAGAACGACCCCCAACCTGATGGGGTGTTTGACTATGTAGACGGTTATACTATCAATTCCCAGACCGGTAAAATTATGTTCCCCCAACTGGAACCTTTTGCGGATGGATTGAAAAAAGCCTTTGCCGGAGATGTGGGACTGGAAAAACAGTATCTCTATAAAGTATTGTACGATTCGATAAAAGTAGTAGCACAACAGTTTCCGCAATTGAACCGCTATGTTATCCGTGGGTCCTATAAGTCCAGCAATTCTTCGGAAATAATGCTGGGAGGCTATAATATTCCGCCTGGCTCCGTAATCGTTACTGCCGGCGGGCAGCAACTCCGTGAAAATGTAGACTACATCATCGATTACAACCTCGGCAGGCTTAAAATCATTAACGGAGGCGTACTGAATTCCGGTGTGCCTATCAATGTACAGTTTGAAAATAATGCCCTCTTCGGACAGCAGGTGCGTAATTATTTTGGTACCCGCATGGACTATGTGGTGAATGATAAGCTGAGTATTGGAGGAACCATGGTACGGATGAGCGAACGCCCCTACTACCAGAAAGTGAACTATGGGGAAGACCCTATTAAAAATACGATGCTGGGATTGGATGTGAACTATGCTTCTGAGTGGAAAGGACTTACCCGCTTCCTGGATAAATTACCTAACTATAGTACTAGCGCTCCTTCCAATGTCAATTTTACCGGAGAGGTAGCCAAGCTGATTCCGGGACACAGCAAGCTCATCAATGCACCGGGCAGCAGGCAGGGGCAGGTATATATTGATGATTTTGAAGGTTCCAAAAGCGGATATGATCTGAAATTCCCGGCTACCAACTGGGCTTTGGCCTCTACCCCTAAAGATGCTACGGATGCAAACGGTACGGTGCTATTTCCGGAGGCTGATCTCAGTAATAACCTGGCCTATGGCAGGAACCGTGGTGCTTTGTCATGGTATATCATTGAGCCTACTTTACAGATTCCCAACTCGCCAGCTCTCCCCGCAGGGATTGATAAGGACCAGCAGTCTGATCCCAGGGTGCGTCTGGTATACCAGCGGGAAGTATTTAAAAACAGGTCTACCGATTTTGGGCAGAGCCAGCTGAGTACACTGGATCTGGCTTATTATCCAAGAGAAAGAGGACCATACAATTTTACTGCCGGTGCCGACACTATTGGTGCAGATGGCTACTTTAAAAATCCCAGAACAAAATGGGGTGGTATTATGAGAGCCATTGACAATAGTGATTTTGAAACTTCCAATATTGAATATATCGAGTTCTGGATACAGGATCCGTTCATCACCAATCCTACCAGTACAGGCGGGCAGTTATATTTTAATCTGGGTAATGTATCGGAGGATATCCTGAAGGATTCCCGTAAGTATTTTGAAAACGGGATGCCGGATCCACGTCAGAGCCCTAATATGTTGGACTCCTCCAATTGGGGACGCATACCTAAGTTCCAGCAGCAGATCACACAGGCCTTCGATAATGATCCTAACATCCGTCGCTATCAGGATGTAGGGTATGACGGATTGAACAGTGAAGATGAAAGAGCTTTCCATGCTGACTATCTGCAAAGGCTGCGTAATAATTTTGGAGAAGCCTCCATGATTTACCAGGCAGCAATAGCGGATCCTTCCAATGACGATTACCGCCATTACCGGGATGCAGCATATGATAGGGTTCGTGCCACCATTCTGCAACGGTATAAAAGATATAGTAATCCGGAAGGCAACTCTCCGGTGTCGGATACTAAATCTCAGTTCTCTTCCGCCGCTACCAATGTGCCGGAATCTGAAGACCTGAACAGGGATGGTACGTTGAATGAAACGGAAGAATACTTCCAGTACCGGGTACATCTGACACCAAATATGCAGGTCGGTACTAATTTCCTGGTAGATAAAATTACAGCAGATGTAGACTTGCCGAATGGGAATAAAACGCAGGAAATCTGGTATCAGTTTAAGGTGCCGGTAAATGAATATGACCGTAAAATCGGAAATATCCCGGATTTTAAATCCGTACGTTTCATGCGTATGTTCCTGACTGGATTCCAGGATTCGGTAGTACTCCGTTTTGCAAAACTGGAACTGGTACGTAACCAATGGCGCCGTTACCTGTATGAACTGCGTCCGGGAGATCCTGTTCCGGTAGATAATTCTACTACCTTTAATTCTACTGCGGTAAATATTGAGGAAAACTCTTCCCGTCAGCCTATTCCATATGTACTGCCTCCGGGCGTATTAAGGCAGAATACAATCAGTACAAATAATACTACCCTGCAACTGAATGAGCAGTCTTTATCCGTACAGGTTTGTAATCTGAAAGATGGCGAAACAAGAGCCTTATATAAAAATACCAATATTGACCTGCGCCAGTATAAGAAAATGCAGATGTTCATTCACGCGGAAGCGATGCAGAATGAGAATGCTTTGGAAGATGGGCAGATCCGGGCTGTAATACGGGTAGGTAGTGATTTTGTGGCCAACTATTATGAATACCAGATACCACTGAAGAAAACCAATTGGAGAGCTACCAACGAGCGGGATATATGGCCGGAAAAGAATGAGATGGAACTGATCCTGAACAGGCTAAGCCAGCTGAAACAAGTACGTAACATGTGCGATACCTGTTCGCCGGTATTACCTTATCCTGCCAATCCGGTGCCGGATGAGTTTGGCAACTTTATGACGGTAATGGGTAATCCTAGTTTGGGAGATGTGCGTAGTGTGATGATTGGTGTTACCAACCCTAAGAATGACGGGATGCCTAAATGTGCGGAAGTGTGGTTTGATGAGCTGCGTCTGACTGATCTGGATGAAAAGGGTGGATATGCGGCATTGGGAAGAGTAGATATCCAACTGGCCGACCTGGGTACGATTTCAGCGTCGGGAAGTATGCATACCGCAGGTTTCGGGAATATTGACCAGCGGGTAAATGAGCGGTTCCGGGACAACTTCACCCAATATGATGTGGCCGCTAACCTGGACCTGGGTAAACTGTTGCCCAAACAGGCAGCCATTTCCATACCGGTATATGCAGGGTACTCCCAGGCAGTGAGCAATCCGGAGTATGACCCTTACGACCTGGATATTAAGCTGAAAGATAAACTAAGCCTTGCGCGGAACAAAGCTGAAAAAGATTCTATCCGTAGAGATGCGCAGGACTTTACTTCTATCAAGAGCCTCAACTTCACCAATGTACGAAAGTTGAATGTAGGCAAATCCAAAAACAAGCTGTGGGATATTGAGAACTTTGACCTGAGCTATTCATTCTCCCAAATAAACAGACATAATCCATTGATCGAAAATGACCTGTTGACCAGGCACCGCGGAGGTTTGGGGTATAACTATTCAGGACAAAGTAAATACCTGGAGCCATTTAAAAAGCTGTTTAAAACGAAGAGCAAATGGGTAGACCTGATCCGCGATTTTAATGTCAACTATGTACCAACACTGATCAGCTTCCGTGCGGATGTAACCCGTCAGTTTGGTGCTACCAGGATCAGGAATGTAGGGGGAGATGGTAATTTCAAACTGCCGGAAACCTATGACAAGTACTTCACTTTTGACCGTTACTATGGCCTTAAATGGGATCTTACCCGCAGTCTCACTATTGATTTTAATGCGGTGAATAATGCGCGCGTGGATGAGCCCAACGGGCGTATTAATACAAAGGAAAAGAAGGATTCTGTACGTAGTAACTTCTTTAAATTAGGCCGTACCACCAATTATTTCCATTCAGCCAATGTAACCTATACATTGCCTACCGGTAAATTCCCTTTACTGAGCTGGACTAATATAGCAGTGGGCTACAGCACGGAATACCGGTGGACAGGCGCTTCACGGCTGGCCCTGTATCTGGGTAATGCTATTGAGAATACCCAGCAGAAAACATTGACAGCAGAACTTAAATTCTCTGAACTGTATAACCGCTCAAAATTCTTGCGGCAGATCAATACCAATAAGCCGATGGCCGTTAAACAGCCGCAGAATAACAATGCGGGCGCCAATAACAAGCCTGCTGCACCACCGCCTGCCAGTCCGGGCAGCGATGATATTTCACCGGTATTAAAAGCGGTGATGAAACCATTACTTTCCATCAAACGTATTGGGATCAACTACACTGAAAATGCAGGTACCCGTTTGCCAGGCTATATAGATAGTACAAAGGTGTTGGGGATGAACTGGGCATCTATGGCGCCTGGTCTTAACTTTGTATTTGGATATCAGCCGGACAAAAAATGGATGGACAACTTCGCAAAGAAAGGATTGGTTACACCGGATACCCTGTTTAATATTCAGTACCAACAGCAGTTTACCCAAAGGCTGGATGCCCAGGCACAACTGGAACCAGTGGCCGATCTGCGTATTGACCTGAACATTACGAAGTCGTTTACCAAAACGCATACAGAGCTATTCAAAAACTTATCAGATGAAGGCTTCAAACATCTCAGTCCTTATGATGCCGGAGGTTTTGAAATCACTTATGTAGCGATCAAAACCATTTTTGGTAAAATAGATGCGGAAAACGGGATTTCCAGTACGTTTAAGGATTTTGAAAAGTATCGTACCACTATTTCTCAAAGGTTGGGGGCAGCTAATCCATACAACAAGGATCCCGGTACACCTTATAGTGATCCTAATGATCCGGCTTACAGGTACGGTTATGGCAGATATGCGCAGGATGTAATCATCCCGGCTTTCCTGGCGGCGTACACTGGTAAAAGCCCGGAAAATATCGGTTTGCTGAAACAAAGCAACAGCAATGTGCGGAGTAATCCATTCAGTAATTTTATACCTAAGCCTAACTGGCGGGTAACTTATAATGGATTAACCAAGCTGGAGCCGTTCCGTAGCATCCTGACCAATTTCACGCTTACGCATGCGTATGTAGGTAGTTTGTCTATGAACTCTTATAATACTGCTTTGTTCTATGAAGATCCCCGTTTGACAGGTTATCCTGGTTTTGTGGATTCTTCCTCCGGCAGCTTTAACTATGTACCTTACTTCCTGGTGCCTAACCTGTCTATTACAGAGTCTTTCTCTCCGTTGATAGGTGCAGATATGACCTTTACAAATAGTCTGAACCTGCGACTGGAATTCAAGAAAAGCCGGTCATTGGCACTGAGCCTGATCGACTATCAGTTGAGTGAATTACGCTCCAGCGAAATAGTACTGGGCTGCGGATACCGGATCAGGGGATTAGCCTTACCATTTGCGATCGGAAAAGATGGCGGCAAGAAATTGCAGAATGACCTGAATTTTAGGCTGGATATGAGCTTTAGGGATGATAAAACGGTCAATAACCGGTTGGATGCCGACCTGGTAATTCCTACCAGCGGGCAAAAAGTAGTAGGTATTGCACCATCTATTGATTATGTGGTGAACAACCGGCTAAACCTGCGCTTCTTCTACGACCGCAGGCAAACTATCCCGGTTATTTCTACCGCATATCCTATTACAAGCACCAGAGGAGGTATAACCCTGAGGTTTGTATTGTCACAATAATGATTGTATCAAAAGGAATTATATATAAAAAATCCCGGCTGTTAGCAGCCGGGATTTTTTATATAGCTATGTTACTAAATACAACAGCCAGGTAGTGCATGTACCTGGCTGTTATATTTTTATCAACTGTAGCCCAAGGAATAACCTTTCTCGTCCACCCAATCTTTTCGCATGGCCCAGCGACCATAATTGTTCCTGCGGGATTTGTCGAAATAAAAGCGCCATTGTTCTTTCCACCTGGGATAGTACAGGCGTAGCATGTAAATTGTTGCAAATGTAAGCATAGGGATATGGTTAGGAATTAAGGATAGTACGGCATAGTAAATTCAGATAAAAAGGTAATTATTTCATAGGCACCTCAACATGTAACACTTCATTCGTCGGCAATAAGATTTGCAATTTACGCATAGGGTGCAGACTGCAAATCTAATATAAATTATTCCAAATATAGTTAAAAAACATAAACTATAAATAACATAATCGTGTTAATTTTTATCGGTATAATAGGCGTTAGCTTGTTGTAAGGGGGTGATTACCAGGTCGTTTATACAAACATGAGCAGGTAAGGTGCTGCAGTAATAAATGACATCCGCTACATCCTGCGCAGTTAAAGGGGTGAAGCCTTTATACACATCTGCCGCTTTGCCGGTATCTCCTTTAAACCGGACTACGGAGAATTCGGTTTCTGCCGCTCCGGGATGTACTGCTGTAACCTTGATACGGTGTGGAAGCAGATCTATACGCATGCCTTGCGAGATAGCATCCACGGCTGCTTTGGTAGCGCAATACACATTTCCTTTAGCATATACATGTTTGGCCGCTGTGGAGCCCAGGTTAATAATATGTCCTTTTTTGCGGGGCTTCATCCATGGCATCACCATGCGTGATACATACAATAGGCCTTTTACATTTGTATCGATCATGGTATTCCAATCGGCTGTACTGCCTTCATCGATGGTGCTTAATCCCAGGGCCAGCCCGGCATTATTAACCAGGATATCCACCTCTTTCCATGATGCGGGTATGTTTTCAAGTGTTTGTTTTACGGCCAGTTCATCTCTGACGTCAAAATCAAGTGATAATACTTTTATGGCATATTCTTTTTCCAGTGATGCCTGGAGTTCCGCCAGTTTTTCTTTTCTGCGTCCGGTAATAATGACATCATATCCTTTTGCTGCAAAAGTAGTAGCGCAAGCTTTGCCAAAACCGGCAGTAGCGCCGGTAATTAAAACAATTCCCATGAGTATATTATTTGAGCCTGATTCAACATTTTACCGCACCAAAGTTACCGAGCCTTTTCGGGAAATTGGCTGCCCTTTAAAATCTTTTCCCTCCAGTATCCACATATAGGTGTCTATAGGTGCCGGACGTCCATTCAGTGTACCGTTCCAACCAGTACGGAAATCGGTAGAGGAGTAGACTTCCTGTCCCCAGCGGTTAAAAATGCGGAAATAACGGTATTCAACAATACCTACGGGTATAAAACGGAAATAATCATTGACCCCATCTCCATTGGGGCTAAAGGCATTGGGGATATACATTTCAGGACCGGTGTAATATTTTATGTTGATCGTATCGTAGTCAACACATCCCTGCTGGTTTGATACCTTTAAAGCATATTGGATATCCTTTTGCCAATTCACTACCGGATCTGGAATACTGCTGCTGCTAAGCCCATCAGGCGGCCACCAGGTATAGAAATCACCACCACTGGCATGGAGAGGCAATAGCTCACCTTTACTAAGTATGGTATCGTTCCCGGCAAAGGCGTTTACTTCATAAATCCGGACATTATGTGTAATTGATTTTGCGCAGGTTTTATCTGTTTCGAGGGATAGGGTGACTGTATAAACAGCTCCTTTATCATAAGTATAATCCAGGCTTCTGGTAGCAGGGCGGAATGTAGTGTCATTGAGTAATCCCAGGTCCCAGGTTCTTTTAGTGATCTGGCCATATCTGTAAGAGGAAGTATCTTCAAAATGTATCGGTAAGCCTTTGCATAAGCCCGTAGTAACAAAACCTGCTTTAAGGCCAGGATAATTGTGTACTATGCCGGTGGTACTATCCCTACAGGGAAGGGTAGGATTAATCACCAGTTTGACCTCATAGCGGCCGGTATCCGGATACTGATGTTGAAAAACAGTTTTATCATAAGTGATGGTATCGGTGCCATCTCCAAAGGTCCAGTAATAAGCAGAAGTGAACCCTGCATTACTGTAGTTGGGAATAGACACATCCAATGCCTCACTTTCAGTACAATTGCTCAGGACGGAAGGAAAGCTGGCCTTAATATCAGTCTGACAATTAAACACGGTCAGCAATATATCCTTACTATGGGTACCGATTAACTGTTTGGTAATGCGGTCATATTCATTTACGCAAACGGTTACCACAAATTTACCTGACCGGGTAGGCGTACCGGCAATAATACCTGCCTGAGAAATACTTATTTGTGGCTGTCCGCCCATCGGGTTGGCACCGGAATATGGAGGAATGTAGTCTACCAGGCTGTTATATGGTGGAGGAGTGTTTAAATTGCTTTCATCGCGGGAGGTACCTCCTGTCAGTGCCTGGCAGAGATGGTAGGTGAGGCTGTCGCCATCCTGATCAAAAGCCGCATAACTATATTGAAAGGGCATATTGGAGCAGATAACAATAGCAGCATCTTTATTGAAATAAGCGCTGTTATTGTTGGGCCTGCTTTCTGTACCAGGGATGCGGGTATAAAAGGTAGAACCTTCCTGTTCCGAATTGTAAATATTGGCAAGCTTTTCTCCTCTGCAGCAACGCTGATAAGTTACGTAATACCCATTGGGGATAGGAGGAAGCTCAATTTCAACCTGGTAAAAGGCAACTTCCAGGTGTTGGGTTTGTGGCGCCAGGCAAGGATTTTTCAGGGTATCTCTTAATGGAAGGGTGTAACTGATACTAAGCATTACGGGGGCCCCTACTCTCATACCTGAAGCGGTGTAAATGCTAATGGGAATGGGGTTTTCAAATCTGTCCAGGCAGCCCTGGCGTTCGCCGCAGGTAAAGTCTGCATCGCGATATAGTTTGAGGGTAATCAGGTAGCGGTAATAGCCTCCGGTAGTAGTGCCAATGGTTTGATAATAAATTTCTCCTCCAATTATATGGTACCCTGCTGCAAGCTGATAAAACAAGCAACAGCATAAAGTGATGAGGATAACCTTATTCATGTAAAGATGGCAATGACCCTTACTGAATTTAACGAAAAAAAGCCACTTGAGAAAATAAATTTGCTTATTTGACGAGTGTAACAGTTCCCTTTCTCAGGACGGTTTCCCCCTTTATATTTTCACCCTGTACTACCCAGGCATAAGTGCCTACATTGGCGGGTTTACCATTTACGGTACCATCCCATCCCTTCATGTATTCTGTAGTCGAAAACATAAGTTTTCCCCAGCGGTCAAATACCCGGAAGAAGTCCATTCGTACGATTCCTACCGGTAATGGCCGGAACTTATCATTCAACCCATCACCGTTGGGGGAGAAAGCGGTGGGAATATAGATTTCGGGGCCTGTCATAAACCGAAGGTGGATATCATCTGTGCCTTTGCAGCCTTCTACTGTATAGGCGGTGAGCCGGTAAGTAAAATCCTTATTAATGGTAGTAACAGGATCCGGAATAGTGCTGCTGTTTAACCCATCTGCAGGCGTCCAGGTATAGCTTGCCCCACCTGTAGCATGTAGCTGAAAAGGCTGATTTTTTATCACAATAGTGTCGTTACCAGCAAAGGCAGGTACTGGAGGTACTACACTTACTTTTATATCATCACTTACTTCTTTAGGACAACCCAGATCATCCGTTACTATAACTGTGTAAACGGTAGTGTCTTTAGGCCGGGCAGGGGTGCTGGCACGGGTAGGACCTTCTATGTTTATGTTAGGTGTCCACCGGTAATGGGAACCACCGGTGGCATGTAAAATGACAGCATCTCCATAACAGATAGTTGTATCATTTCCTGCAAAGGCTTTGGGAGGATCCACGACTTTAAGTATGATAAAATCACTTGCCTTACAGGTACCCAGGGTTACGGCTATTTCGTAAGTATTGCTGGGTGGAGCAGGGGTAACTGTAAGATTTGGGGTAGTACCTATTTCAGTATTGGTGGTCAGATCGCGCCAACTGTAGGCATAGTTATCACCACCATCACTCACTGCCCGGAGCGATATGGGATCACCTGTACATACCGTACTATCAGCAGCAGTAGATACATGAATGGCATCGCGTACATCGATGTGAATAGTATGGCTATTAATACAACTTTGCACATCAGTATAGGTAACTGTATAATCAATATCATTTTGAGGCCTCACAGTAGGAGTGGGGGTATTGGCCCCGGTAATAGCTGTATTAGGAGTCCAGCTATAAGAGCCGCCCGGTTGTGAACTCTCTGCTTTTAACTGTAATATATCATTTTTACAAAGCAGGGTATCATTGGTAGTAAAAAGCGGAGGCTTGTCGTATACACTGATCGGTTTGGTAATGGTGCGTTCACATCCTTTTACGGTGCGCATAAACAGCTGCACGGTATAAGTACCTGGCTGTGCATATTGAAAAGTTGGATTTATGGAAAGGGAAGTGTCATTGGTGAGATTAGTATCGCCAAAATCCCACCGGTAATAATCCATTGCATCAACCCCATTGTTGGTAACAGACCTGTCGGTAAAACGGGTAAGCTTTTGAATACACAGTCCGTCAAAAGAAAAGTCCGGACGTAAAAGCGGATATACGTAGGCGGTAGCCATAGCACTATCCCCGCAACTGCTGGTACTATCTACAAAAAGTTTTACTGTATAGGTGCCGGGCTGTGCATAAGTATGTGGAATCACATCCTGGCTGGTAGTAACCAGGCGGGTCCCATCTCCGAAATGCCAGCGATATTCTTTTCCCGGTGTACTGTTATTAGCAAAGTTGATGGTATAGCTATCGCAGTCGGCATATTTTTCCGGCATAGCTGCTACTACCTGTTTGATACAGTTGGTTACATTTACATGAAAGTCTTTACGATGTATATTGATGACTTTATTATTCCGGTATTCAGTTACACACACTGTTACCACATATTTTCCCGAAGGGGGCGCTTTACCTGAAATAATACCGGTATTTTTATCAATCACCACATCAGGTCCTAATGGGCTGCCACCACTATAAGGGGGAATGTATTTTACATTGCTATAGTTAGGTGCAATGGCTGCCGGAGGAATATTAGTTTCGGTGGGAGTTGTTTGTCCGCCGGAATAGGCATCGCAGAAGGAATATTCCAGGCGGTCACCATCTTTATCTTTAGCAGAAAAGTCGTACGTGAAGTTTTTTCCTGCACATACTAATACCGCTTCATCTTTCGCAAAAACGGCGCTGCTGTTTCCCGGCACGCTATTGTTGGTACCCGGAAGTTCAGTAAAATAGGTAGCACCTGTCCCAGGATATAAGGGATCGTTAGGTCGTGCTTCATCTACAATATTGACCATGAAATTATCCCGGCAGCAGCTCTGAAAAGCAACAATATATCCTTCCGCATTCGATGCTACTGAAATATCAGCTTCATAGGTGCCGATCTGGAAGCAGATGCTGGGAGGGTTTACAATACAGGGATCCACTTGTCCGAGTTCTCTTACTTCTTTGCTACTGCGTGATCTCAGATAAGGGGAGCCTGGTGCATGCTGATAAGTAGCTTTGTCGAAAACAGAGAAGTAGATCTTTTCAGGTAGTTCTGCAACCCGCTCTCCCGTACCGCAGATACGGTAAAGCTTTAGGGTAACTTTATACTCGTAATTATTACCATTCATTCTCAAAAAGGTGTAAGACATTTGCCCTCCGATAATATGCGAGGCTTGTGCTAATGTAGCACCTGCTAAACACCATATGAGAAGGATAAGCTGTTTCACGTTGGTTGAAAAATGGCGGATTAATAATTAACGTTGACAAAAATTAACAAACTGTTGTACAGCTGCATTACTTTCTTCAAATGCTTCCCACATACCCATATGTCCTACTTCTTCAAAAATATAAATACTGCTTACAGCTGGTAAAGTTACTTGTGGCAGTATACTATCTATAGGGATGGCATTATCATCTTTCCCAATAATAAATAATACCGGCACCTGTAAAGACTGTAGTACAGTTTTACGATCAGGGCGTTGTATCATGGCTTCATAATAAGCAATCAGGCTTTCCTGTTTGCATTGCATGCCCATTTTTATGTAGGCTTCCACACGCTCCGGCTGCCGGCTTTTGAAGGCGGGGCTGAACATATTGGGAAGTGTTTGGCGCAAAAATGTTTCACTGCCGTATTGCTGCATCATCTTTATTGATTTTAGCCTGGCTGTTTTCTTTTCTTCACTGTCGGCAGCAGCAGTGGAGTGAAACAGCCCCAGGCCTTTTAACAGCTGTGGGTATTTCTCTGCAAATGCTAATGCTACATAGGCGCCCATCGAGTGACCTATCATCACTACTTCGTTAATATTTTCGGCTAACAGGATGGCATGTATGTAATCTGCCATGGTATCCATAGTAAGCGGCGTTGTTAACGGAGCTTTCCCGCTACCGGGCAGGTCTGGTATGATCACCTTAAAATGCGCCTTTAAGAAAGCCTGCTGATGTTCCCAAACATAACTGTTTTCAGGAAAACCATGCAGCAGCATTACTGCCGGGCCTTGTCCATCTATCTGGTAGGCGATATGCGGGTTGCCGGATTCTTTCCACATGGTTACTGTTTGTTGTAAATAAATCGTGAAATAATGGCGTAAACAATCAACAATATACAAAATATCAGTGCTCCTCTGGAAATTAGATCGCCGTACCTGACATAGAACGTAAAATCAGTGCTGGTTGTTACAGTTGCTTTCATAACCGCTTCCTGCCAGTAAGGTTGGGGATCATGTATATTGCCTTGTGGATCAATAAAAGCAGAAATACCGGTATTGGCGCTGCGGGCTACCCATCGCCGGGTTTCAATAGCGCGGAGGCGGGCATATTGCAGATGTTGTTTGTGTCCTGCGGTATTTCCCCACCAGCCATCATTGGTGAGGATGACGAGCAGATTGGCCCCGTTACGCACGTGCGCTGCCACATATTCGCTGTATACGGATTCATAACAGATAGTTGGAAAAACTTTAATCTGTTTGACTGGATCCGTAAAAAGAGATACACCAGGTTCCCGGCCATAGCTGCCGGTTATCCCGCCAAAATCCAATGCCAGGCTGCCCATAAATTTCAGATAGCGCATATAGGGTACCAGCTCTACTCCAGGAACGAGCTTGTATTTATGATAGATCTGTATACTTTGTGAGGTATCTATTTGTAATGCGGTATTATAAGGATCATAGAAGGTGCCATCCTCCAATTGCCTGGCTAATGGTGGTACTTCATCCAGATAGCGTTTAACGGTAACAGCCCCTGTAATAAGTTTGGCCTGTGGATACTTTCTCAGCATTTCTCTAATGGCAATCACCTCACTTTGTGAGTTGAGTTGTTCTTCCCAGGCGCCATGTGGAAACAGGGCTGTTTCCGGCCAGATGATATAACTGGTCGTACTATCCAGTTTTTGTGCCGTCAGCTTCAGGAATTTGGCCAGTTGTTCCTGTACCGTACCGGATGTGAATTTTTCATCATAGGGGTCAATATTGGGCTGCACTACCACTACAGAAATATTGGTGCCGGAGTTTTTGGGAGCGGGGATCAGCATGCTGACCAGCATAGGTAAAAGGATGATGGCCAGCGGCTTCCACGCCTCTTTTACTAATACGGTTTTAAGTGGGAGAGTGGTCTGTTTATATTTTTGCCAGATACCGTAAATAGTAATGTTACTAAGTAATATCCAAAGGCTTCCCCCGCTGGTACCGGTATATTCATACCATTGTATCCATCCGGGATGAGTAGCAAATACATTACCCAGTGTAAGCCAGGGCCAGCTGAGCTCCCATTGCTGATGGATATATTCAAACGTTAACCAGCATACGATAAATGAAAAATACCTCAAAGAGCTTCCCCATTTCTTAGGCGTACTTTTATAAGCCATCCAGGGAATACTCATCAGTAGTGCATTAAAGACGTTGGCAGCTACTCCGCTGGCTGGTACTGTAGTATTACCTACCCACCAGGTTGTGATCACATTCCATATCAGTAATGAAAGCAACAGCAGGCCAAAATAACCACTGCGGTTTTGCTGCAGGTCAGTGAGTGCGAGCAAAGGCACAAACGCAAAGAAAATAAGTGGTGTGAAAGGAAGCATGGGCCATGCTGCTCCTAAAAGCAGTCCGCTACACACACAAAGCAGTAAGGGGGTAAATTTCCGAGACATGCTGTTAGCCATATGGATCATTCAATAGTGTTCAAAAATAAGGCTTTATGTGTGGAATGTGGTATGCAGTATGTTGTTTATGCGTTATGACTATACCCGCTAAAAGAAGGAGCGCTTAATATTTCCTGCGGCCTGGCAGGAAGTATTAAGCGCTCCCGGGAAATTTATGTTAATAAATTATCTGCTGTAATTAGGTGCTTCCTTGGTGATCACCACATCATGCGGGTGATTTTCTCTTTCGGTAGCAGCGGTAATTTTCACAAATTGTGCAGCTTGTAATGTTTTTACATCTTTTGCACCGCATAAGCCCATTCCGGCACGTAATCCACCTACAAACTGCTGTACTATTTCTGACAGCATGCCTTTATAAGGAACACGGCCTACGATGCCTTCAGGTACCAGTTTTTTAATATCATCTTCATCCTGGAAGTAACGGTCTTTGCTACCTTCCTGCATGGCTTCAATAGAGCCCATCCCACGGTAGGATTTAAATTTACGTCCTTCGTAGATGATGGTTTCTCCGGGGCTTTCTTCCACACCTGCAAAAATGGATCCTGCCATAATGCAGGAAGCACCTGCAGCTAATGCTTTTACCATATCGCCGGTATAGCGGATACCGCCATCAGCAATGACCGGGATACCTGATTTTTTGAGCGCATCAGCAGCAGCCATAATAGCAGACAGTTGCGGGAATCCGGCACCGGTTACAACGCGGGTAGTACAGATAGAACCAGGTCCTACCCCTACTTTTACTGCATCAGCGCCAGCGGCTGCCAATGCCAGTGCACCTTCGGCAGTAGCAATGTTGCCTGCTATCACCTGTAACTTAGGGAATGCTTTCTTCAGCTTTTTCAGGCTGTTGAGTACTGCAATAGAATGACCATGGGAGCTATCCAGGCAAACAACATCCACACCTACGTGGATAAGGGCCTGTGCGCGGTCCAGCAAGTCGGGGGTAATGCCCAGTGCAGCTCCGGCCAGTAAGCGTCCGAATTCGTCTTTTATGCCATTAGGATAACTGGTTAGCTGCAGGATATCGCGATAGGTAATTAATCCTACCAGTTTACCTTGTTTGCTTACCACGGGGAGTTTTTCGATCTTATATTGCTGGAGTATTTTTTCTGCTTTCTTAAGGTCTGTTCCTTCCGGAGCGGTAATGAGCTTTTCTTTCGTCATTACTTCGCTTACCAGCCTTTTGGTATTTCTTTCAAAGCGGAGGTCGCGGTTGGTGAGGATACCCACCAGTTTTTTAGCTTCATCTATAATGGGAATACCACCGATACCATTTTCCTTCATCAGTTTCAGTGCCTGACCGATGGTAGCATCGGCCTGGAGCGTTACGGGGTCCATGATCATGCCGCTTTCGCTACGTTTCACCCTTCTCACCATCTCAGCCTGCCGTTCAATGCTCATGTTTTTATGCAGGATGCCTATACCGCCTTCTCTCGCAAGCGCAATGGCCAGATTGGCTTCTGTAACAGTATCCATGGCGGCAGACACCATTGGAATGTTCAATCTTATGTTCTTGGTTAATTGCGTGGAGATGTTTACTTCCTTAGGTAGTACTTCTGAGTAGGCTGGAACTAAGAGTACATCATCGAATGTAAGTCCTTCAGCTACAAATTTCGGTTTTGATTTTCCCGCAGGCATGATGCAACTATTTGTCAGTTAAAAAATAATTGCATGCAAATTTACATTTATTTACCCAATAAATAACAAAGAAAGATTTCGTGATGGGGTTAAACCAGCTGGAATACCTGCCCAGGAAGGCTTTTAATTATACTTTGCATTTGCAGCTGTAATAGCACGGTAGCTACCTGGCTATTGGAAAGGTTACTTTGCCGGAATATTTCATCTATATGCTTGGGTTCCCTGTTCTGGATAATGTTGACCACTTCCTGTTCCGCTTTACTGAAATTTGTAAACAACGGACGTTGCAATACGGGCGGAGGAGATGAGGCCGCTGATTGCCAGCCCATTACTTCCAGGAGGTCTCCAGCGCCAGTAATCAGCATGGCGCGGTTGGTTTTGATCAGGTCATTGCACCCTGCTGCCTGAGGGTCGCTGATCCTGCCGGGAAAAGTGAACACATCCCGGTTATAGCTGTTGGCAATATCGGCTGTGATAAGGGAGCCACCACGCAACCTGCTTTCTATCACGATAGTGGCATCACTGATGCCTGCTACAATACGGTTACGCTTAGGGAAATTTTGTTTGTCAGGATTGGTACCACTGATAAAATCAGTCAGGAGGCCGCCATTTTCCAGCATCTCTAGTGCGGTGGCTTTATGGGTAGCCGGATAAATGCGGTCCAGGCCATGGGCTAATACGCCCACTGTAGCAAGTTGGTGCTGCATGGCGGCTTTATGGGCAATAATATCAATACCATAAGCCATTCCGCTTACAATAGTGATATTATAGGGGGCCAGGTCTGCAACGAGCTGTTCACATATTTTCCTGCCCGCTTCGGAAGGCTGACGCGTACCTACTATATTAATGATGCGGGAAGTATTGAAATCCGTTTGGCCTTTAAAATAAAGCAGTACGGGGCTGTCATAGCAATGACGTAACCGCTGCGGATAAGCCGTTGAGGTATAAAAAAGCGGTTGTATCCTGTATTTTTCAATAAAAGCTATTTCCTTTTCTATGCGGGCATAGTCCTGGAAACGCTTGATGGCGGCAGCCCGGATACTTCCTACCTCTTCAATTTTCTCCAGCTGATGTTTTTTGGCGTTAAAAATGTCACTGGCACAGCCAAAATGATCTAACAACTTTTTTGCAATGATATCTCCTACCTGGGAAATCTGGGTCAACGCGATTTGGTGCATTAATTCCTGGGGCATAAAAACTTCCTATTTTTGGGTATTCCAATTTACGATTTTCCTCTGGGGTTTCCCAAACAGTAGCGGTGTTTTTTCTCATTCTCAAATTGATAAATGTATGAGCATTAAATGGTTATGGATAGGTATAGTGATGGTAGGAGCAACGGCCTGCAAAACAATGCAACCTGTTAAAGAGCAGTCACCACATACCTGGCTGATACCATCCGGTCCGGCATGGGCAGCGCTCTGGCAGCAACAAGCGGCAGAATATAAGGCATTGTGTTTTCAGGCATACCAGCTGGCAGCATTGCGGTTGGATCAGTATCTGCTGCATAAAGGAAGTAAACCCCTGGCGATTGTAACGGATATAGATGAGACCATACTGGATAACAGTCCTTATAACGTGCATCAGGCTTTAAAAGGGGAGGGCTACACAGAGAAAACCTGGATGGAATGGACGGCAAAAGCGGTAGCAGATACAGTACCAGGTGCATTAACTTTTCTTAAATATGCAGCCTCCAGAGGCGTACATGTTTTTTATATCACCAACCGTGTGGAAGCCGAACGGGCAGCTACCCTTGAAAACCTTCGTCATTGGCAGTTTCCTGATGCGGATGACGCCCATTTATTGCTGAAAACCACCACTTCCGGTAAGGAAGCGCGCCGGCAACAGGTATTACAAACACATGATATTGTGTTGCTTATGGGGGATAATCTCAGTGATTTTGCGGCTATTTTTGACAAAAAACCTTATGAAGAAAGAGCCAGTGCCGCTAAAAATGCAGCGGCTGACTTTGGCAGCAGGTTTATAGTGTTACCTAATCCCATGTATGGTGATTGGGAAGGCGCCTTGTATAATTTTCAATACAATTTAAGTGTACCCCGCAAGGATTCCATCTTAAAAAGCAGGTTAAAGAATTACTAGTTGCTGAAAGCAAGTGTTGTTTATAAGCTGATCACTTTAAATGCGGTGCGCCTGTTTTGTGCGCGTCCTTCTTCTGTTTCATTTCCTGCCAGCGGTTGGGTTTCGCCATAGCCGTGCGCAGTGAGACGGCCAGCTGCTATTCCTTTTTCTGTCAGGTAGTTAACTACTGCTTTGGCCCTGTTTTCTGAAAGCAGCAGGTTATCTTTATCGCTTCCTACATTATCCGTATGGCCACTGATTTCTATTTTCATGGTAGGATTTTCCTTTAGCAGGCGGATGAGTTTTTCCAGTTCTGAAACAGAAGACGGCTTCAGTGCATATGCTTTTGAATCAAAGAAGATGTTGTGTAAAACAACACTGGCATTGGCTTCAATAGGCTGTAAAGGAATGTTTTTTTCAAAAGGTGTTTCCGGGTTTTTATCCTTCAGGGAAAAGTTATCTGAGTAGAACAGATAACCGCTTTTATTTACATTAAAAGCATAGTCTTTTCCTACAGGCAGAGGTACCAGGAAGTTGCCTTGCGGATCACTTTTTACTGTGCTCACAGTCAGTCCGTTCTGAAGATCGGTCAGCTCAATATTTGCAGGTATCCGTCCATTGGTTTTTACATCATACACATAGCCTTTTACATACAAGGTTTGTAATGGTCTGGCTGCATCATACAATTCAAAACTGTATATATCCAGTGCTCCCCGGCTGTCGGCACGATCGGAGGCAAAGTAGGCGGTTTTACCATTAGCCGCCACGATCATACTCGCATCTTCATCAATGGTATTGATGGGATAACCCAGATTTACAGCCGGCCCCCAGCTGCCATCGGGCTGCCGGCGGGAGTAAAAAAGATCCATGCCCCCAAATCCGGGGTGGGTATCAGATGCAAAGTAGAGGGTTTGATTATCTGCATGAATGAAGGGGGTGGTTTCTCTGCCGGGTGTATTGATGTTCGGGCCTAATCTTTCAGGCTCACTCCATTTTCCATTGGGTTGGTAATGGCTCATAAAGATATCAGCCCCATTATCTGCTGTTTCCCGGACAAAGTAAAGCGTTTGTTTATCCGGAGAAAGGCAGGGCTGTGATTCCCAGGCACGTGTATTAATAGGCGCACCTATGTTTTGTGGTTCCTGCCATCCGTCTTTCGTTTTCAGTGCATAGTAAATATCACAGCTGCCAAATCCGCGGGGGAACTCACATCCGGTAAATACGAGCATGGTACCATCCTGGGAAATATTTTGTGCACCTTCATTAAAAGCAGTATTGATGGGTTCTCCCATATCTGTTGCCGGGAGCCATCCGGAGCTGTCGCGTTGCGACAGAAAAAAGTCTTCGTTCCTGCCATTTACGCGGCGGGTAAAAACCAGGGTATTGCCATCAATGGTGATAGAAGGAAAGTATTCCGGATCCTTGCTATTGATGGCATTACCTAAGTTATGTGGCTGAAAGGGCACCTGGGTGGCGGCTGCTTTTACGGCAAATTCATAGTTGCTTTTTAGTTTGTCGGCCACAGGATTTTTCCGCTTGGTAGTTTGCAGATAGGTATTAATTAACTGCAATGCACCTGCGAAATTTCCTGTACCGGCCATTGCCCGGCAATAGGATAGCATGGCTGGTTTTAATGCTGTGGTATCCAGTTGTTTAAGTTTTTCAAAATATTGCACTGCCTCCGGATACTTTTTTAGTTGTACACAGGTAATTCCCAGCTGGCCATAGGCATCTACAAAATTAGGCGCGATAGTAATGGCTGCCTGCAGGTAGCGGACTGCTTCTTCCATCTGGTAGTTGCCGATAGCAGTTACAGCATTATCGAAGCTGGCTTTAGCTTTTTTAGGAGCGTTATCATAAGTGACCACCTGTGCCCGCATATGCAGGCATGATAACAGGCAACCGGTCAATAACAGGGCAAGTTTGTTCATAGTCATACAGTCCTTGCCAAAATAACGAAATAAAGCGCAGACTATTATGGCACGTGTATGTACTTATGTATCTGGAGAGAAAGTTCCCATTGGGGATTTTCCTTGATGTAATCGATGATAAGTGGGGTAATTTCAGCCGCACGATCCCATTCGGGTTGGAGATATAGTTTACAATGTTTGTTTGCCTGTGCGGCATATTTTTCTGCCCAGGCAAAGTCAGACTTGTTGAAGATCACCACTTTCAGTTCATGCGCCTGCTTGCAGATGTCGGGCAGGGGGGCTTTGAATTTTTTTGGAGATAGGGTAATCCAGTCCCAGCTACCACTTAATGGAGAAGAACCGGATGTTTCCATATGCGTTTGGAATCCTTTCTTATGCAGGGATTTGCATAAAGTATCGAGGTTGTGCATAAGGGGTTCACCACCGGTAATCACAGCAATACGCCCTGGATAAGCAGCAGCTTCACTTACGATTTCTTCCACCGGAATCACGGGATGTTTGCTGGCATCCCAGCTATCTTTCACATCGCACCAGTGGCAGCCTACATCACAGCCGGCCAGCCGTATAAAATATGCTGCTTTGCCCTGGTGAAAACCTTCTCCCTGTATGGTATAGAAGCTTTCCATCACTGGCAGGGTACCTGCTGTATATGTTGTTAAAGTTGTCATTTCACACAAAGTTCACAAAAAAACACCGCAATACGAGATCCGGGTTTTGTACCCGCAGCTTGTATTGCGGATGATTTTTTAATTCATATTCACTTTCTGGCCTATAGCTGCGTGATAGGTATTTTTCAATAGTGCTGCTATCGTCATTGGGCCTACACCACCTGGTACCGGGGTGATAAAGCTACATTTGGGCGCTACTTCATCAAATTTTACATCTCCCAGGAGGCGGAATCCGCTTTTCTTGCTAGCATCAGCTACACGGTTAATACCCACATCCACTATCACGGCTCCTTCCTTTACCATATCGGCGGTAACAAAATTGGGCTTACCTATAGCAGCCACAATAATATCTGCCTGCAGGCAAATCTCTTTCAGATTAGTGGTTTGTGAATGGCAAAGCGTAACGGTACAATTGCCGGGATTGGCACTGCGGCTTAATAATATACTTACCGGAGTACCTACTATGTGGCTGCGGCCTATTACCACTGCATGTTTACCTTTGGTAGGTATCTGGTAATGTTCCAGCAGCAGCATAATACCATAGGGGGTAGCAGGAACGAAAGTAGGCAGGCCACTCACCATTTTTCCTACGTTCATGGGATGAAAACCATCTACATCTTTGCTGGGATCAATGGTGTTGATCACCAATTCTTCGTTGATATGCTTTGGCAGGGGCAATTGTACCAATATGCCGTCTACGTCTGCATTTTCGTTCAGCATGGTAATATGATCCAACAGATGCTTTTCAGAGATCTGTTCATCAAAGCGCAGTAAGGTAGAATTATAGCCGATTTCCGCACAGGATTTCACCTTTGAAGCCACGTAGGTTTCGCTTGCACCGTTATTACCTACCAGGATAGCTGCCAGATGGGGTGTTTTTTTTCCAGCGGCCTTTAATTCAGCCACTTTTGTAGCTAATTGGGCTTTAATAGCCTCAGAAACTAGTTTACCGTCTAAAATTTGCATGTGCAAAGGTAAGAATAAATGCTTGATTTGAGAGGGGAAAAGGGAGCTAAGTATATAATTACAGATAATAATTGTATCGGCTGTATGATCAGCAATCAGGGGGATAATTGTATAAAGCCGGGATGGGGGAAGACTCCGGCACAAGTTCCGCAAAACAAGTTCCCTGCTTTCATATTAATAAGATGAATGGAACTTGTTTTGCGCTGGGCCATGCCCGGAATGAACTTGTTTAAATAATAATGTGGAACTTACAAGGCTAAAACTCTAATATAATCAAATTTTCGGAGCTGCAGCTAAAATTTCTTTCTCTGCCTCGGAAGCATATTTCTCAAAATTGCGGATGAACTGGCTGGCCAGGTCTTTGGCTTGCTTATCATACGCTTTTTTGTCTTCCCAGGTATTGCGCGGATCCAGTACATCGGCAGGAACGCCAGGGCATGTTTCCGGCTGTGCAAAACCAAATATCGGATGATCAGTGTAGGCCACTTTATTCAGCGAACCACTTAGTGCTGCCGAAATCATAGCCCTGGTGTAGCTTAATTTGATCCGTTTTCCGGTTCCATAAGCCCCACCTGTCCATCCGGTGTTCACCAACCACACATTTACCTTGTGTTTACGCATTCTTTCACCCAGCATCTGTGCATATTTAGCAGGATGTAGTGGGAGGAATGGCGCGCCAAAACAGGCACTGAAAGTTGACTTAGGTTCGGTAACGCCCGCCTCTGTTCCCGCTACTTTGGCTGTATATCCGGAGATAAACTGATACATAGCCTGGCCGGGGGAGAGACGTGATATGGGAGGTAATACTCCATAAGCGTCGCAGGTAAGAAAGAAAATGTTTTTGGGGATACCGCCAATGGATGGTTCCATTGCATTGTCAATGTAATGAAGGGGGTAGGATACCCGGGTATTTTCTGTAATGCTTTTATCAGCATAGTTTACCCGGTTGGTTTCAGGATAGAATGTGATATTTTCCAGTAAGGCACCTTCCCGCACAGCGTGAAAAATCTGTGGTTCTTTTTCCTCACTGAGATCGATACATTTCGCATAGCAGCCGCCTTCGAAGTTAAAAACCCCGTTGCTGGTCCAGCCATGTTCATCATCACCTATTAATTTGCGTTCCGGATCCGCACTCAGTGTGGTCTTTCCGGTGCCGCTCAGGCCAAAGAATACGGCCGTGTCTCCATCCTGCCCAATGTTAGCAGAACAGTGCATGCTTAAAACCCCCTTATCGTGTGGTAATACATAGTTCAGGATGGTAAAGATGCCCTTTTTAACTTCTCCGGTATAAGCGGAGCCGCCGATAAGGATCATTTTTTTACTAAAGCTGATCACAGAGAAGTTATGCTGCCGGGTACCGTCTGTAGCCGGGTCCGCAAAACAGCCAGGGGCCTGTATAATGGTCCAGTCTGTATGCAGGTATTCCAGCTCTTCTTCTGTAGGGCGTAGGAACATATTATACGCGAAAAGGCTGGCCCAGGGTGTTTCGGTAACTACCCTGATATTCAGACGGTAGTCATTGTCCGCACAGGCGTAACAATCGCGCATCCATACTTCTTTACCACTCAGATAGGTGGTAATCCTGGTATAAAGCTTATCAAAGGTCTCGTCGGAAATGGGGAGGTTAAAATCATTCCAGTTGACAGTAGTAGCAGTCAGCTCATCTTTTACTATAAACTTATCCTTCGGAGACCTGCCGGTAAATTCACCGGTGTTGATGGCAAGGGCGCCAGTGTCGGTCAGTACTCCCTGATTTCTGGTCAGTGTTTGTGATACCAGTACTTCGGGAGATAATTGAAAATGCACATTCGACGCGTCCACTATTCCCAAATCTCTAAGGTCGGAGATAGGATTCCTTACGCTGCTCATTTGCATAAAGCAAGATTGTTTTGGTGTAAAAGCAAATCTAGCGATTTTTTGATATTTTCAAATTTTATAGGTGTTGCACCATTCAAATTTAGAAAATATATTGTTTTGATAGGGCGGTAGGTGAAATATTTCAATGTACATCGATTTCATTACACGAATATCTAAGCAGTTGACGTGATTTACAGATGGTTAATATACCATTACTATAGGGTAAATGGATATCAGAGGAGCTATTAGCCTTTAGCTGTTAGCTTTTAGCCTTTGTAAGGGACGCCAACGGGGGAGCTTGGAGCTTCGAGTTACCAGTTTTATGCTTTTGTAATGGCAATCTCTTCGCTGCATTTGCCAATAGCTAACTGCTAAAAGCTAATAACTCTACCTCCGCTGCATTGGCTAACAGCTAACAGCTAATAGCTAATAGCTTTTTTGCCAGTTGCCTATTTTCCTGTAGGTTTGGTGCCTCAATCGCCATTAATTTATTCTTTAAATATACAATATGAAGAATTTGCCATTGGACCAGCAGCTCTTTATCAGGAACCGCCAGCGTTTTGTTGCCAAAATGCAACCACATGCCATTGCCATTATCAATTCAAATGATGAGTTGCCCACTAATGGGGATGCATTACACAAATTCAAGCAAAACTCCGACTTATACTGGCTTACGGGAATAGACCAGGAAGATACCATCGTGGTATTGTTTCCCGATAACCCGGATCCCAAATACCGCGAAGTATTAGTGCTGGTAAGGCCTAATGAGTTGAAGGAAAAGTGGGATGGACACCGCCTGCGTAAAAATGAAGCATTTGACATTTCAGGGATGGGTACCGTGGTGTGGCTGGATACCCTGGATGGCTTGTTACAGCAGTGGATCAATGATGCGGAAACGATTTACCTCAATAGCAATGAAAACAACCGTAAGGCCAGCCTGGTGCCGGTAAGGGATTACCGCTATGCGGCAGCAATGAGAGAACGTTATCCCCTGCATAATTATGCAAGGGCTGCCAGAATCTTTAAAGAACTGAGAGCGGTAAAAACAGCAGAAGAAGCTAAAGTGATTCAGCAGGCCTGTGATATTACGGAAAAGGCATTCCGCCGCTTGCTGCAATTTATTAAGCCTGGTGTATGGGAGCATGAAATTCATGCGGAGATCATGCATGAATTCCTGCGCAACCGCTCTGCAGGGGAGGCATATGGATCTATTATTGCTTCGGGCGATCGGGCACGTACGCTTCACTATGTATCCAATAACCAGGAATGTAAGGATGGGGAACTGATTCTGATGGACTTTGGGGCAGAATACGGCGGCTATAATGCTGACCTTACCCGTACCGTGCCGGTAAACGGGAAATTCTCTCCCCGTCAGCGCCAGGTATATGATGCCTGTCTGCACCTGCATATGTATGCCAAATCTATCCTCCGTCCGGGTATTACGATCGCAAAATATCATGAAATGGTAGGAGAGGAAGCAACCAAGGCATTTGTAAAACTGGGTCTGATTACCGAAGCCGACGTTAAAAACCAGGATCCGGAAAATATGGCCTACCGCAAATACCTGTATCATGGCATTTCCCACCACCTGGGAGTGGATGTACACGATCTGGGGCCCTCTTTCTACCAGCCTATTCCGGAGGGCGCTGTACTGACCATTGAACCAGGTATTTATATTGAAGAAGAGAAAATGGGGATCCGTATTGAAAATAATATCTGGCTAACCGCTGCCGGCAATGTGGATTTCATGAAAAATATACCTATTACGGCCGACGAAATAGAAGCATTAATGAAGTAATAATGTCGGGGGCTGGCAAAAAAGGGAATTCCTGCCCAGGCAGGTGATGATAAAGTGATATGGAAACGTATCTTAGCACCTTCATTCCTTTTTTAGTCAGCCCCTTTTAGTAACAGGCTATCAATGAAACAACTACCTAACATCCTTACCCTTGGCAATCTTTTTTGTGGTGCCCTGGCTATTATCTGCATATTACATGCGCCGCAGTATATTGCTGAATTTAACGGTACAGAATATACGATTACTAATCCTGCGCCGGTATATTGGGCGTCTGTACTGGTAGTACTGGCTGCGGTATTTGATTTTTTTGATGGACTGGCTGCCCGCTGGCTGGGATTACAGTCGCCGATGGGCAAAGAACTGGATTCCCTGGCAGATGTGGTAAGCTTTGGCCTGGTACCGGGTATGATCTTGTTCCGCCTGCTGCGCAGCGCCTATTTTCAAATGCCGGACGTATTTGATGTGTCCTACATTAACCTGGCTCCTGCATTACTGGTGCCCTGCTTTGCGGCCTACCGGCTGGCAAAGTTTAACCTGGATACCCGGCAGTCCGAAAATTTCATCGGCATGCCTACCCCTCCGGTAGGATTGCTGGCAGCGTCTTTTCCCCTGATTGTACTATATAATCCTTTTAACCTGGCGCATTGGCTGCAAAACATATGGGTATTATATATCATTATAGCCTTGTTATGTTACCTCATGGTGGCAGAAATTCCGATGCTCAGCCTGAAATTTAAAAAGCTGAAAGATCCGGGCAACTGGCCCCGGTATGTTTTAGTAGTGCTGACGCTGATCAGCATACCTGTTTTGAAGTACGCAACGGTGCCATTTATATTCACCGTTTATGTAGTATTATCGCTGATAGCACCTCCTAAAACCGGGGTGGTTAATCCCTGAAGATGAAGATTAATGGCTCATCTTTCATTATTAATTATTAGGTTTGCGACAAAATTTTAAAAACAATGACTTTTACTGCACATATCAATGTGATGCCACTGAAAGAATTATTGGATCCGCAAGGCAAAGCGGTAATGAGTGGCCTTAAGAACTTAGGCATGGGCCAGGTGCATGATGTGAGAATTGGTAAGCACATCACTTTGCAGATAGATGCGGCCACCAAAGAAGAAGCGCAGCAAATCGCTGAATCAGCTTGTCAGAAACTGCTGGCTAACCAGGTAATGGAATCTTTTGAAGTTCATATTCAATAGCAGCTATTGGCCATTCAGTCATGAGCGGCGGGTATCCCATTGCTCATGACTGCCGGCTCCGGCTCATTTTTCTTAATGTCCAAGCTTTACATCGTTCCTTCTCCCATCGGCAATCTGGCCGATATTACTTACCGGGCCGTTAAAGTCCTGGAAGAGGTGGAGCTGATCCTGGCAGAAGATACCCGCACTTCCGGTGTATTGCTAAAACACTACCAGATCAATAAACCCGTTACGCCTTACCATCAGCACAATGAACATAAAGTGCTGCAACACCTGGTGCAGCAGATACAGGCTGGCAAAACCATGGCCCTGCTTACTGATGCGGGTACGCCAGGGGTGTCTGATCCCGGTTATCTGCTGGTACGCGAGTGTATCCGTGCAGGTGTGCCGGTGGAATGCCTGCCAGGTGCTACGGCTTTTGTGCCTGCACTAGTAAACAGCGGGATACCCATGAACCGGTTTGCTTTTGAAGGTTTTCTGCCTCCTAAAAAAGGACGGCATACCCTGCTTACACAACTGGCACAGGAAGAACGTACCATTATTTTCTACGAATCACCACATCGCCTGGTAAAGACCCTGCAGGATTTTATACAGTACTTCGGGCCAGACCGCCCCTGCTGCGTAAGCCGGGAGCTCTCCAAAATGTTTGAAGAAAATAAACGTGGCAGCCTCCAGGAAGTACATGACTACTTCCAGGAAAAAGGTGTGAAAGGCGAAATCGTAGTAGTAATTGAAGGGCTTCCGTAGCATATCACCCTCTCCGCTAACCTTTTTCATTTCAGCTGTTGCATCCCGTATCTTGCTGCCGCATCATTTGCCAGCCATCAATAATTGCCTGCTATCGCCTGCCAACTATGGAAATTGTCCTAATTTAGCGCCCGGAATCAAAATATTTTAAGGATGAAGCACTTGGTATTGGGGAAATACATGGTCTGCTGTTTACTGGCAGGTAGTTGGTTACAGGTACAGGCGCAACCGGATAGGTGGCAACAACGGGTGAAATACACCATGGACGTTAATATGGACGCTCCAGCAAATCGGTTGAGTGGTAAGCAGCAACTGGAATATTTTAATAATTCCCCCGATACCCTCCACAAAGTTTTCTATCATTTGTATTGGAATGCTTTTCAGCCAGGAAGCATGATGGATGTACGCAGCCAGGAACTGGGTAAGGTATTGCTGGGTGCCAGCAAAAGACAGGACTGGGATGCGCGTGTACGGGATCGTATCTCCAAACTGCAGCCAGATGAAATCGGATATCAGAAAGTGATTTCTCTGAAACACGATGGCAAACCACAGTCTTTTAAAGTTGTGGAAACTATCCTGGAAGTAGTACTGGACAAACCAGTATTGCCGCATTCAAAAACTGTGTTTGAAATGGAATTTGAAGCACAGGTACCGGTACAGATCAGGCGCAGTGGCCGGAATAACTCCGAAGGGGTAGACTTCTCCATGGCACAGTGGTACCCTAAAATGTGTGAATATGACTATGAAGGATGGCATCCTACTCCCTATATCGCCCGGGAATTTTATGGTGTTTGGGGAGATTATGAGGTAAAGATCACGATAGATAAAAAGTATGTACTGGGGGGGACGGGGTATGTACAGAACCCTAACCAGGTGGGACATGGTTACGAAAAACCAGGCACTAAAGTGGTACGCCCGGCTGTTGATAAGCTTACCTGGCATTTTGTTGCCCCTAATGTGCATGACTTTGTATGGGCTGCTGATCCGGACTATAAACATATTACCCAAAAGGTGGACGGCTTTACGGCGCATTTCTTTTATATAGAAAATGAAAAGACTAAAGATACCTGGCCACAGCTGGCTAAGATGATTCCGCCGGCCTATGCCTGGATCAAAGCGCATTACGGGCCGTACCCGTATGAGCAATATTCGTTTATCCAGGGCGGTGATGGTGGTATGGAGTATCCTATGGCTACCCTGATCATGGGCAATGGTAAGATGGATGGCCTGTATGGGGTGGCTATTCATGAATGGATGCACAGCTGGTACCAGGGGATGCTGGCTACCAACGAAAGCTTATATCCCTGGATGGACGAAGGGTTTACTACTTTTGGAGAGGATAATACGATCTACAATACGGTAGATTCTTTGAAAGGCCGTAATCCTCATGCGGGCTCCTACGCCAATTATTTTAACCTCGTAAGAAGTGGTTATGAAGAACCTATGAGTACCCATTCCGATCACTTTAATACCAACTATGGATATAGTATTAATGCTTACTCCAAAGGGGCTGTATTCCTGGAGCAACTGGGATATATCATTGGAGCTAAAAACCGTGATAATGGCCTGCTGCGCTATTACCGCAACTGGCGTTTCAAACATCCGAATGTAAATGACTTTGTCCGTGAAATGGAGAAGGAAAGCGGAATTCAGCTGGACTGGTATAAACAATATTTTGTAAACAGCACCAAGCATATTGATTATGCGATTGATTCCGTGTACGAAAAAAATAATAAGGCCATTGTACGTTTACGCAGAGTAGGGCTAATGCCTATGCCGGTTGATTTCCTGGTAACGGCAAAGAACGGTGCCAAAGTAATGCACTATATTCCGCTGTCTATTATGTTTGGTGAAAAACCGGCAGAAGATGCTGTTAAAAGAGTGGTGCATACCGGATGGTACTGGACAAACCCTACTTATGAATTTGAGCTGGATATGCCCATCAGGGATATACAGGAAATTGAAATTGATCCCAGCCAGCGTATGGCAGATATTGACAGGTCTAACAACAAAGGTGTAGCACCTTAATTGTGGTACTTTCATGGATTTATAAAAAGCATCAGGGCTGACCATTTGGTCAGCCCTGATGCTTTTATTTACAGTTATTTTATCCGGTATAATTTTCCTTCTCCAGGTAGAAAGTTGACGGTTATTTCGCGGTCTTTATTCCATTTTATCTGCTGCACTTTATCGTTGTCATTTCCAATATGTCCGAGCTGTTTAATTTTCTCATTCACATGCAGCCGGATGGATTGGCTGTCTTTATAAGATTTATTGACCAGCATGATATATTGACTACCATTTTGCTGATGCTCAAAATAGGTAACTATCAACGCAGCAGATGGATCTATCGGCTGCAGCCACGCATCTTCCGGTAACGCCGTTGTGTGTTCCGGTAGTTTGGAACCGGTGTGGTATACCTCTTTTGCATCCAGTGCTATGAGGGTTTTTCCCAGCTGTTTCATTTCTTTGTTAAACTGCTGCGCATAGGCATACAATTCCGTTTTACGTCCCATGGTATCAATAATGGAAGGCAGGAATTTTTCTCCCTGTCCGGCAGGGGTCCAGTAAGTAAACCAAACCGGATATTTAATGCCGTAGGCCAGGAAGGAATACACATTATAACGAAGTTCTCCCAGGCTGGGACGTCTGAAAGCACCTGGTATACCAAAGGATTGCAGGTAAGCAGATGTTTTAATACCATACTTCAAACCTGCGCGACGGATGATATCCATGTTGTTGTAATAATTTTCCCGGAACCGTCCCTTATCATCATATGGATAATGGTCAAAAGAAAGATATTCCAGCTGGTCTGGCCCTGCCATCTCTATCCACCTCTCTACGTATTCTTTTTCATAATTTATATTGCCCAATTGTTCGTCTAAAGCATATACTGGAAAAAGATTTACATGTGCGCCTTTCTGCGGATCTGCTTCCATGATGATTTTATGTGTAGTAGCGCACCATTGGAGCTTTGCCGTATCCGGCTCGTCTATAATATAATAACCTGCTGTAGCAGGGTGTGATTTAAAATCGTTGACCATTGCTTTTATTTCAGCGGGCGTACCATGTACCCGCGGATCAGCTACCAATACCTTTAACCCATGCTTTTGTGCGAGGTCAAGCATCTTCCGGTTTTTATCCGTTGTATATAAGTCGGTGCTGCTTACATTCTGGATCACATCAATGTGCGCCTCTTTCATGATCTTGTATTGCTCATCATTGGTAAAAGCCCATACCGGAGGCCAGAAAATACCGATCTGGAATTTGTCGGCAGTAGTCTTACGTGTGTGCTTTACCGTATGGCTCTGTGCTGATACGCAACAGGTGCTTATCAATACTAACAGTAAAGTACAAAGGGATTTTATTTTCATAACATGGTTTATGACTCTAAGATAATATTATAAATATGGAATTTTTTGTAAGAGTCTGTCTTAAGTTTATATGCTCCAAACAGCAAGCTGACTAAGCATAGAAATACCTGCTAACCATTTCCATGCTTAGTCAGCCTTGAATAGTGCAGTAGTCTTATATTTTGGTGTTCTTTTTCAGATCAAATCCTCCTTTGGTGGGTGTTACTCCTCCTTTTGCATCCTGGGTATAGTATACCCATTCAATAGTGGTGTAGTTAAAAGACAGTATTTCTGTGAGCATATTATCGCTGCCATGTCCGCTTTGGGTGACAGCGCTGATCAGTACATCCCTGAGGGAAATCGTGTACAGGATACTGTTAGGCATTCCACTGCGGCATATTTCCAGGCGTACTTTTTTCAGGTGTTTGCCTGTGGCAGCAATGATCGTAAGCGGAATACTGGCGGCATCTACTTTTTTGGTAATAACCAGATCACCGAATTGCGCTTTGCCTGCTCCGGCACCGCCACTATGTGGAGGAGTATTGTTGGCTAACTGCCAGGAAAACCCCAGTGCATCGATCTGGTCTTTGTGGTGGGCATCTTTACTTTCTCCTTTGATATCATCCACCTGTAAAAAGAAGTCTAAAAGCATTAATAATCTATTTGCCGTGATGGAAATGAGTATTATCCTGCGAAAAAATGTATAGGGAAGTTACACAATAATCCTGATGCCTGCAATGGCTGATGCAGGCTGGCCTCCCCAGATCATTTTTTTATCGCATGGCGGGGTACAGAGGTGCGTTGGGGATCAGTAAATTAGCTGCTGTAGCTGGTTTTCCCAGGTATGGCTTTGTTCTTCATGATCCCGGAGGGTGTTCAGGTGGTGTTCCATATGGTAAGCAGTAAAGTAGAGTGCTTCCCGGAGGGTTATCTTGCCCAGGGAAGGGTGTGGCACCAGGTAGTTGTCCAGGTCGGCTGCTGTTTGGTTTTGCAATCTGCTGAGCAGTTGTGTTTGTTGTTCGGCAAAGGTGTGCAACAGGGTGGGCCGTTGTGGCAAATAAATCACCCCGGGCATATAGGCCTTTACGGCGGGTAAGCCACCTTGCAGCAGGTGCTGGTAATCTGCTACCAGCTGATCATAGGTGCGCGAAGGTTGAGTCGGTTTACCCCAGAAGCGCAAGGCGATTTTAGGCAATCCCAGTGCTGAAATAACAGGTCTGGTACTTTTGATCAGGTGGTCCAGTTGTTGTCCTGCCGACCATTTGCCGTAAGGAGAGGCGGTGAACCGGTGATCCGGGAGTGAGCGGACGAACGCTGAAAAACTATTGAAGTTATTATCAAGTAAGGTATGTATGGCTTGATGGTTCAGGTTCATAGGAATTCGATTTAAAGGTGATAAAAACACAAAACCAGGCATTCACCATAATCGACATATACCCGGGCCATTGTATTCGTCCTTGCTGGAAGATACGTTAGTTTTCCGATATGTCCAATTACACGCGGGTGATCCTAATCCAGGATTTCGCAGTGAAAGCCCTGGTTTTTTACAAAACGGATGATCTCTTCTTCCGCCACTTTCATGTCTGCGATCCGCAGTACTTTGTCGCAGTCGTCCAGGTCTACATGACAGGAGCTTACTTCAAAATGCGTTTCTATAGCATGGATCATTTGCTGGCGGTGTTTCTTGGTAGCTATATTGGTTTTAAAAATACCTATCATAGCCTTTTGTTGTGTTGGATAAGGTGCAGTGAGTAACATAAAGCTCGTGTTGTGCGTGTATGGTTAAACTATTTGGGTGTTTCCGTTTCCGTATCGGGTTTTGTGCCCGGTGTATCCTGGAAGAAGTCGTCGTTCCAGCGTCCGAAACGTCTTGGCGACATACAACGTTTGAAGTTTGACTTGAATTTTTCCCTTTCCTCCGGTGTCATCTGTTCCATTCTCATTTGCATTCTTTCTTTCCATTGGGCGCGGTCCCGGCCACCCCATCCACCCGGGCCACCTTTGTGATGATGCCAGCCAAACAGTAATTTACTGAGGAGCAGCAATCCCAGTGCCTGCCAGAAGGATACTACCGGGCCATGAAACAGCTCAGGTACCAGCCAGTTCCATAAAAGCTGGGTGGCAAAAGTGGCCGCGGTTAAAAACAGCAGTATCACGAAGAATCCTACGGGACCACATTTGTTATATTTATTTCTCATCATTTTTTTTGTTAATCGTTTAATAATTCTTTGTACAATTCAGACAGGCGTTCCCGTAAATACAATACCGCGTAACGTTTCCGCGATAAGAGGGTATTTACCGGCACTCCTGTGGCGGCAGACATTTCTTTGAATGATTTACCAGCTACTTCATGTTGCAGAAATACGGTGCGTTGTTCTTCCGGCAGTTCTTCTACTGCTTCCAGGATACTTTCGGACAGTATTTTCCGGATCATCGGAACATCGGCGCCTGCTGTCTGATCCGGGAGTATTTCCGACAGAAACAACGGTTCTGATCCATCGTATTCCTGCACATGATCTGAGAAAGATGTTTCCCGCTTTTTTCTGAACCAATCTGTAATTTTATTCCGGGTAACGGCAAAGAGCCAACCGGTTAATGAATCTATCTGACTACCCAGGCGGGAATATTCTGTAAACTGATAAAAAACGTCCTGTAAAATGTCTTCTGCATCCGCTACATTAGTTACCCGTTGCCGGATAAAATTCAGCAAACGCTTACGCTCCTTCTGAACGGTTTCTTCTATACGTTCATTTTGCTCTGAGGCCATAGACATATTTGTAAGGAGCAATTCTTTCATCTTATTTAGGAAGACGACGAGCTAACCCCAATATTTTATCAGAACCAAAGTTTTTTTTATTTTTTTCTGCATGACTACCTTTTCAGGTACTTACAGGGCCATTTTAGGGGCATTCACCTCACTTTAACGAACAAACAGGGGCAAGTGGGATAAAAAGGCAGGAAAGGAGAGGAGCGGGCAAACAGGTAAGCATTAAATGCCTACCTGCAAAACATACTTATCCTGGAAAAATGCTTCCGGAAATAACTCATGAATAGCTGTTCTTCTTGGTTTTACCCCACTTTCAGATATTTCCTGGGCAAGATCACCCCCTTTCAGGCAAATCAGCCCATGTTTGAATTCCCGTCCCAATACCGGCGACTTCTTCAGTAAAGGCTTACTCCAGTGCCAAAGGTCCTTCAATGGGGCTACCGCCCTGGACACAACGATATCAAACTTACGGTTCTTAATATCTTCTATCCTGCTATGAGCGGCAGTTACATTCTTCAATCCCAGTGATTCGGCCACCCCTTCCACTACTTTTATCTTTTTACCAATAGAGTCTACCAGGTGAAATTGTACTTCCGGAAAAAAGATAGCCAGCGGAATGCCAGGGAATCCACCGCCGGTGCCGAGGTCTACCACCTGTGTACCCGGCTCAAAATCATGAACGGCAGCTATGCTGAGAGAATGTAATACATGCTTTTCGTATAAGGCATCAATATCTTTCCTTGAAATGACATTGATCTTTTCATTCCATTCCTGATATAAATCCTTTAACGCAGAGAACTGTTCCAACTGCTGTGCTGTAAAATCGCTGAAGTACTTTAAAATGATGTCCATGTATGAAGCTGTTAGCAGTTAGCCTTTAGCTTTTAGCTATGTCAAACATGCTTTAAGTAAAAAGGTTAACAGCCAGATGTTAAGCTGTTAGCTATTAAAATAAAATTCAAAAACTCCAAATAATGTCGTTATCCGCTGCATTAAGCTGATAGCTAACAGCCAAAAGCTCACCGCTGATTCTTACCATTTATTCTTCGATTTGAACAATAATGCGGGTGTGAAGATAATATAATAGCAACACATGAAGAGGTCCATCAGCCAGCTGAACTTGAAAAGATCGCTCTCATCCAGTTTGCGGAGCGCAAAAAAGGTGATGATGGATTGCACTACCACCTTTCCGCCAAAGAGGCCCAATACATAGGGCAGCATGGGGGTATAAAACAGGCTGGCAATGAAGAGGGGATAGAACAGGAAGTGAGTCAGCGAAAACAGCCCCAATAGGAATTTATGGCTGAAGCGGTAGTATTTGCCGGTAGACATATGCCTGGTTTTCTGGCGGTACCAGCTTTTCCAGGTAGTTTTAGGCTCGGAGTAGGTAAAGGCTTGTTTATCAATCACTACGGCCACGTTGTTTTTGGTGGCGGCGGTGTTTATAAAAAGATCGTCATCGCCGGATGCCAGGTGCTGGTGGGAGGTAAATCCTTTGTGGCGGAAAAACAGCTCGCGTTTGTAGGCCAGGTTACGGCCCACACCCATATAGGTGAGCCCTGACATGGCAAATGAAAAAAACTGCAGGGCACTAAAGAAGGTTTCGTACCGGATTACCTTGTTTAAGAAGCCGGGCTTTTTGTGGTAAGCACCGTATCCCAGTACAATCTCTTTACCATCATCAAACCCCTGGCTCATTAAAGATAACCAGTAAGTGCTGGCAGGCTTGCAATCCGCATCTGTCAATAACAGGGTTTCGTGTTGTGCGCCCTTAATACCGATGGACAAGGGATATTTTTTACCGGGAATAAATTTAGCCGCCTGTTTGATTTCGATATGCCGGTAATGTGGATAACCTGGCTCAATGGATTTCAGGTAGTATTTGGTGTCGTCTTCTGAATGATCATTTACCACAATTACTTCATAATCAGGTGTATGTGTGGTGTGATACCGCTGTTGCAGTACCGCCGGCAGGTTTTTCTGCAGGTTCTTTTCTTCGTCCTTTGCACAAATGATCACGGAAAATGGTGTCACAGGTACATGGTCATCATTGAACTTACGACGATAGAAGGCTGTACGGGAGAAAAATATCAGGTAGTAAAGTATTTGTATCCCGGCTACAGCAGCAAAACAGTAAAAGGTAATTAAACCTATTTGATTAAGCATATTGAGCGCAAAAATATATGATTTTAATTATCTATATAGGTCTGTGGATAAATTTTTTAAGCTATTAGCTATTAGCTGTTAGCTTTTAGCTCAATGCAGCGGATGGTTCAATAATAGTTATATGCTAATGATCTGTTGCCTGTGTGGTAATTTTGCCCCACAGGATGTTTTTGTTATACCCTTTTTATAGCCTTTTATACTCTATTCATACTCTATCTATGCTTTAACCATGCTTTAACTATGCTTTAACCATGCTTCAAGCATAGGGTGACTCGTCCTAAAATAGGTTTACACGCTGCATTTTGCTAACAGCTAACGGCTAATAGCTAAAAGCTTTCCTTCGCTGCATTGAGCTAAAAGCTAAAAGCTAAAGGCTAAGAGCTAATATCTAACAGCTATTTCCCTACCTTTGCGGCCGAAATACAGGAGCCAGTGAATTTTGAACTGATTACTACAGATACGGGCAGTAATGCCCGGGCAGGGAAAATAACTACTGCCCATGGGGAGATAGCCACCCCGATTTTTATGCCGGTAGGTACGGTGGGTAGCGTAAAAGCGGTAACACAGGACCAGCTGCGCAATGCAGTGCAGGCACAGATCATACTGGGCAATACATATCATTTGTATCTGCGGCCAGGCATGGAGGTATTATCCCAGGCCGGCGGATTGCACCGTTTTAATGGCTGGGACCGTCCCTTATTGACAGATAGCGGGGGATACCAGGTATTTTCCCTGGCAGCCAACCGGAAGATAAAAGAAGAAGGGGTGGTGTTTCAATCCCATATCGACGGTTCCCGGCATCTTTTTACCCCGGAAAATGTGATGGACATACAACGGACCATCGGTGCCGATATCATTATGGCTTTTGATGAATGTCCGCCTTACCCCTCAGAGTATCGTTATGCAAAGAAGTCGATGGAGCTTACCCACCGTTGGCTCGACCGGTGCATTCAGCAGTTAAAGGATACCCAGCCGGCCTATGGGCATGAACAAACCTTGTTTCCGATTGTACAGGGCAGTACTTATAAAGACCTCCGGGCTATTTCCGCACAGGAAATTGCCGCACGGGATTGTGCAGGCAATGCTATCGGAGGCCTGAGCGTGGGAGAGCCGGAACAGGATATGTACGAAATGTGCGGCCTGGTATGTGATATCCTGCCCAAAGAAAAGCCCCGCTACCTGATGGGAGTAGGTACTCCCTGGAATATCCTGGAAAACATTGCCCTGGGTGTGGATATGTTCGACTGTGTGATGCCTACCCGTAATGGCCGTAATGGCATGTTATTTACCTGGGAAGGGGTGATGAACATCAAAAACAAGAAATGGGCTACTGATTTTTCACCTGTTGATGAAAACAGTGCCTGTTTTGCCAGCCGGGACTATTCCAAAGCCTACCTGCGTCACCTCTTTGCCGCCGGTGAAATATTAGGCATGCAATTAGCCAGTATTCATAACCTGGCCTTTTACCTGGAACTGGTGACGGAAGCCCGCAAACAAATCCTGGCCGGGACTTTTACCGCCTGGAAAAACAGCGTGATAGGACAATTGAAGAACAGACGATAAACTAAAAGCAATTAGCCTTTAGCTGTTAGCTTTTAGCGGAAATGCAGCGAAACAGGGCTAATAGCTAACTGCCAACAGCTAATAGCTTTTTATTATATTGCATGCCATCAACAGCAATACATGACAAAAATAGACTGGTATATACTACGTAAGTTCATAGGCACCTTTATTTACTCCATCATGATATTGCTGGTTATTTCCGTAGTGATCGACATTACCGAAAAACTGGATGATTTCATGGGCAGTAACCTGTCTGTGGGAGCTATTATCGTGGACTATTATTTTGGCTTCATCCCGCATATTGCTGCATTGCTTTTTCCCCTGTTCATATTTATTTCAGTTATATTCTTTACCTCCAAAATGGCTTACCGGTCCGAAATCATTGCCATCCTGTGCAGTGGGGTGAGCTTTCGCCGGTTCCTGCGCCCTTACTGGGTAGGTGCTTTTTTATTTGGAGGAATCCTCTGGCTGGCCAATCAGCATGTGGTGCCCAATGCCAACAGAATCCGGACGGCTTTTGAAAATAAGTATACCCGCTCTCCCAACGCACAAACTACCCTGTACGATAAAACCATGCGTATTGACAGCTTCACGTATGTTAATTTCGGATCTTATGAGCCTAACTACAAAAACGGAAGCGGCTTTGTACTGGAACATATAGCCGGGCAGGATATGACCTATAAGCTGAAGGCAGACCGTATTGCCTGGGACTCTACCACCAAAGTATGGAAGCTGGATTATGTAAGCATACGTACCATCAAGGGGCTGGAAGAACACTGGTGGAAAACCCAGGATACTACTCTGAAGCTGGCGTTGACACCAGCGGAAATGGTAGAAGAGAAGAATGTGCAGGAAGCGATGACCTCCGCCCAGCTGAAACGTTATGTAAAAAGAGAAGAACTGCGTGGGGCAGAAGGGCTGAACGTATTTTATGTGGAGCTGTACCGCCGTACTTCCGCTGCTTTTGCAGTGGTGATATTAACGCTGATAGGTGCCATCATTGCGTCCAAAAAGGTGCGGGGAGGAAGCGGGTTGCACCTGGCCTTAGGTATTGTGATCAGTGCCAGCTATATCATCTTTCTCCAGTTTTCCACGGTATTTTCGGTAAAGGCTGACCTGGACCCTATGCTGGCCGTTTGGATTCCTAACTTTATGTTCGGGGCACTGGCCTTCTGGCTATACCGCAGAGCTCCTAAATGATTGTTGCTTTTTCCGCTGGCTGGTACAATTACGTCGTCAGCCAGTTGATATAACCATCCTATTCTCTCCTTTTTCTCTGTTGGCAGAAAATTCACATTTCTTTAATGCAAATTAACAGTCATTGTTTATGTAATGCATGAATGGCTGATAATGATCTTTTTGTGCCTTTAAAAGGCCCGCAGTGCCTGCTTATTACCGGGGGTAAGTACCTGCTTTTTTTTGCATTAAATCGGGGTAAATAGTAAAAACTTCGTTAACAAATCATTACTTTTGTTAATTGATTGATTTTGTTTACACTACTAAATTATAGGAGTAAAATGGGGTATATAAAAGAGAAATTTAAAGTAAAGGCAGATGAATTGAACGTAGAAGTAAAGGATTTGCTGAAAAATCATGGAACAAAAAAGATTGAAGATGTAACACTTGCACAGGTGTACCAGGGTATGCGCGGTATTACTGGTTTGGTGACTGAAACATCTTTACTGGATGCGAATGAAGGTATACGTTTCCGTGGTTATTCTATTCCTGAGTTACGCGAGCATTTGCCTAAAGCAGCTGGCGGTGCAGAACCTTTACCGGAAGGCTTGTTTTATTTAATGCTGATGGGAGAGCTGCCCACAGAAGCGGATGTACAATATGTATCCAGCATGTGGGGACGCAGGTCGCACGTACCTAACCACGTATTTGCTTCTATAGATGCATTGCCCATCAGTACACACCCTATGACCATGTTTACCGTAGGTGTAATGGCTCTGCAAACGGAATCTTCCTTTGCACAGGCATACGCAGAAGGTATCAATAAAAAAGACTACTGGAGCTACATGTATGAGGACACAATGAACCTCATTGCCCGTTTGCCCCGTATTGCAGCATACATTTACCGTCGTAAATATAAAGGTGGCCAGCATATTCAGCCGAATGGCATGCTGGACTGGGCTGGCAACTTTGCACATATGCTGGGTTACCAGGATGAAGGATTCCGGGAACTGATGCGTCTGTACATGACGATTCACGCCGACCACGAAGGTGGTAACGTGAGTGCCCATACTACCCACCTGGTAGGTTCTGCATTAAGTGATGCTTACCTCTCTTTTGCTGCCGGTATGAACGGTTTGGCTGGTCCGCTGCACGGCCTGGCTAACCAGGAAGTGATCAAATGGATCCTGAGTATGCGGGAAGAACTGGGTGGTGGTATGCCTACCAAAGAGCAGATCGAAGCCTATGTACGCAAAACCTTATCAGAAGGTAAGGTAGTACCTGGTTATGGTCATGCGGTACTTCGTAAAACAGACCCCCGCTTTACCGCACAGATGGAATTTGCTAAAAAGCATTTGCCTAATGATGAACTGGTAAAGATCGTTTGGATGGTATACGAAACGGTACCTCCCATTTTACAGGAAATAGCCAAGATCAAAAACCCATGGCCTAATGTGGATGCCCATTCCGGTGCTTTGCTGGTACACTATGGTTTAGTGGAATATGAATTCTACACCGTATTGTTTGGAGTGTCCCGCGCATTGGGTGTGCTGGCTTCCCTCTGCTGGGACAGGGCACTGGGACTTTCTCTCGAAAGACCAAAATCTGTTACTACCCAATGGATGAAAGACTTTGTAGAAGGTAAAATTGAGGAAGTAGCAGAATAACTATATTTGTAACTGAATTAAAAGGCAAATAGTTTTGTACTGTTTGCCTTTTTTAATTGTCAATAATTTCTTGAGTAGCTATACCGCCATATTATCCAATCCGATAGAATACCTGAAAGGCGTAGGTCCGCAACGGGGAGAACTGCTGCGCAAAGAGCTGAATGTGCATACGTTTGGTGATCTGTTGCTGTATTTCCCATTCCGTTATATAGACCGCACCAAGGTAGATAAAATCAGCAGCCTGCACGGTCAGATGGACTATGTGCAGATACGGGGGCGTATTACCTACATAGAAGTGATGGGAGAAAAGCGGAGTAAAAGGCTGGTTGCCACACTCAGGGATGAAACCGGAGAAATATCACTGGTATGGTTCCAGGGCTGGCAATGGGTGCAGAAATCATTGCGCGAAAATGTAGCCTACCTGGTATATGGCAAGGTGACCGCTTTTAATGGTGTATTACAGATCACACATCCGGAAATGGACCTGCTCACGGAAGATATCGCTACTGGTAAGCAGTTCTTGCAACCCATTTATTATACCACAGAAAAATTAAAAGCAAGAGGACTAACGGCCAAGGCTATTGGCAAACTGACTTTTAACCTGCTGGAGCAATTATCTCCTATAGAAATTCCGGAAAATATTCCGGAACCGGTATTGCAGCAATACCGGCTACTGCCAAGGCCCCTGGCCTATTTTAAGATACATTTGCCTGCCAGTGAAGAGGAAGCGAAACTGGCACAACGGCGATTGAAATTTGAAGAGCTGTTTATTGCACAGATACGTATCTGCCGCCTTAAAATAAAACGGCATAAGTTATCCCACGGCTTCATTTTTGGAACAGTAGGAGATGCATTCAATAACTTCTATAATGAGCATCTTCCATTTGACCTGACCGGTGCACAAAAGCGGGTATTGAAAGAGATCAGGCAGGATACAATGAACGGGCGGCAAATGAACCGGTTGTTGCAGGGAGATGTGGGTAGTGGTAAAACAATTGTGGCGCTGCTGGCGATGTTATTGGCGATGGACAACGGTTTTCAGGCATGTTTGATGGCACCTACAGAAATCCTGTCGCAGCAGCACTTCAAAGGGTTGTCTGACCTGTTAAAAGATATGCCTGTAACAATATCTCTGCTTACCGGCAGTATCAAAGGAAAAGCGCGTAAAAAGATCCTGGCGGAAGCGGCGGATGGCAGCTTAAACCTGCTGGTAGGCACACATGCCCTGCTGGAAAAAGAAGTAGTGTTCAAAAACCTGGGTATGGCCATTGTGGATGAGCAACACCGTTTTGGCGTGGCGCAACGTGCACGGCTATGGCAAAAGAATGAAATACCCCCGCATATCCTGGTAATGACGGCTACGCCTATCCCACGTACACTCGCTATGACGGTATATGGGGATCTGGACGTATCAGTAATAGATGAGCTGCCTCCGGGGCGAAAACCTATTACCACAGTGCATCGTACAGAATTCCAACGCCCACGGGTAATGGATTTTATCCGCGAAGAAATACAAAAAGGACGACAGGCATATATCGTATATCCTCTGATTGATGAGTCTGAAACCCTGGATTATGAAAACCTGATGAAGGGGTATGAAGAAGTAAAAGCCTTTTTTCCCGAACCCAGGTATTATATCAGTATGGTGCATGGCAAACAACCGGCAGACATGCGGGAAACCAATATGCAGCGTTTTGTATCCGGAGAAACGAATATTATGGTGGCCACTACCGTGATCGAGGTAGGGGTAAATGTGCCCAATGCTTCTGTGATGGTGATAGAAAGCACCGAAAGATTCGGATTGTCCCAGTTGCACCAGTTGCGTGGACGGGTAGGCAGGGGGGCTGACCAGTCTTTTTGTATCTTAATGACCGGCAATAAGGTGAGCAACGATTCCAAAGAGCGGATCCAGGTAATGGTGCAAACCAATAATGGCTTTATTATCTCTGAAAAGGATATGGAGCTGCGGGGGCCGGGAGATATTGAAGGTACCCGGCAGAGCGGTGTGCTGGACTTCCGGCTGGCAGATATTGTAAACGATAAGCCCATCTTGGATGCTGCCAGGGCCAGTGCAGAGAAAATATTGCAGGAAGATACCGACCTCCTCCTGCCGGAAAATCAACCCTTGCAGCAATTTTTAGTTTCCCAGCGCTCAAAATCCCAGTGGAGCAAAATTTCCTGACCGGTTTTACGTTAATATATCAAAGCATATTCCCTATGTATCATTTTACCTGTTTATCCATTTCTTCAGCCTGATCCATAGTGTTATTATTTTACCGTTATTGTAACAATAATGGCTATTTCTGCGTTAAGAATGGTATATTAGTTGTAGAATCAAATAAATCGAAATCCCGTTGAAATTTACCTTCCCGATCGGTTTTAGTGGCATTGTTTTTTTGCTCTTTTCATGCCTGGCAGTAAAAGCCCAGGAGCATGATCACGCTTCGTATTTTCCTTTACAGTTTACTGAAAATAAAGGGCAGTGGCATCAGGATGTGTTATACAGGTCTGAACTGGGAACCGCTTCGATTTTCCTCAAAAAGAATAGCTTTACTTTCCTGATCCTCAACAAAGCAGATCTTGAGGAACTCCAGTATTTTATACATCCCAAACATACACCTGCCAAACCTCCCCATGTGGAGTATGATAAAAAAGGTGGTACACAGGCAGTTGCCACGGCTCCGGCAAACGTAGCCGGAAGCAACATACCCGGCAAGCCGCGTACTATGCCAAAAGTGCGGGCGCATGCCTATGAGGTAGCTTTCCTGAACACCAGCAATCAGGCAGAAATAGTTCCGGAAAAAGTACAGGAAGGATATGCCAACTACCTGATTGGAAATGATCCCTCCAAGTGGAAAGGAGAGGTAAAGTCTTATCAGCGGGTTAACTATAAAAATCTTTATCCGGGTATAGATGCACTGGTGTATTCAGAAACAGCCCAGTTGAAATACGACCTGATTGTACATCCCGGCGCTAATCCTGCTAATATCCAGCTGGAATATGACGGTACTGATGGGATCGAACTTAAAAAAGGACAGCTGCATATCCGTACCTCCGCAGGAGAAGTGATCGAACAAATGCCATTTGCATACCAATACATTAATAATCAACGTGTATCCGTAAAAGTTGCTTATGAGCTAAAAGGCAATAAAGTGGGTTTTAAGGTATCCGGTAAATATGATAGTCATTATCCGCTGGTGATAGATCCTACCTACGTTTTTTCTACGGTATCAGGTTCTGTGGCAGACAACTGGGGATTTACTGCTACCTATGACGAAGAAGGCAGTTTTTATGGAGGCGGTATTGTTTTCAGTGCAGGATATCCTACCACTATTGGCGTGGTACAAAGTGCTTTTGGTGGAGGCGATTTTGATATGGGTATTTCTAAATTCAGTGCCAACGGACGTAACCTGATATATGCTACCTACATCGGAGGAAATGCAAGAGAGCAGCCCCATAGCCTGTTTGTAGATGGTGCCGGTAACCTGGTAATTTCCGGACGAACAGAATCTTCTAATTACCCGGCTACCGCAACCATCGGAACCAGGGGAGGATGGGATCTGGCAATTACCAAACTGAATGCTACCGGAAGCAGTATCATCGGTTCATTGATTATTGGCGGCAGCGGCAATGATGGGGTAAATATGGATGAAGACAGGCGTGGCCCCGCCAGGGTATTGGCCCGTAATTACGGGGATGATGCCCGCAGCGAAGTGGTGATCGATAATGCTGGTTATATCTATGTAGCCAGCAGTACACGTTCTTCCGATTTTCCTATTGTTCAAAAAAACGGGAATGTTTTCCAGCCCAATTTTGGTGGCGGACAGGATGGTGTAGTGCTGAAAATCACACCTGATTGTACGGATGTGGTTTGGTCCAGTTTCCTGGGGGGCAGTAAAGAAGATGCGGCGTACGTCATTGCCCTGAATGGATTGAATACCTTGTATGTGGCTGGGGGTACTGCCAGCGATGATTTTAAAACTACCAGTGGAGCCTTATACCCTGCTTACCGGGGTGGTGTTTGTGATGGCTATATTGTACACATAGCCAACAATGGTTCCAGTATTTTACAAAGTACCTACCTGGGCGCAGAGAACGTATCTGCCGACCAGATATATGGTATTCAGCTGGATAGCAAAGGATATGTTTATGTAATGGGTACCACCGAAGGGAACTGGCCGATCATGCAGCCAACAGGTACCGCTACTTTTTACAATGATAATTCCAGACAATTTATTTCAAAACTAACCCCCGACCTGTCTAAGTTCGTTTATTCCACCACTTTCGGTAAACAGGGCTTTAATCCCAGCTTATCGCCGGTAGCCTTCCTGGTAGACCGGTGCGAGAACGTTTACGTTTCCGGATGGGGCGGTGGTATCAATATTGAAGCCGGGTATCCCAATTCCGGTGTGTCTGGCCTGCGGATCACCCCGGATGCTTTACAGAGCAATACAGATGGCGCCGACTTTTACTTTTTTGTGCTCCGCCGGGATGCTACAGAAATATTGTTTGGCAGCTACTTTGGGGGATATGGTCTTTCCGAACATGTGGACGGCGGTACCAGCCGGTTTGACCGTAACGGGGTCATCTACCAGGGTATTTGTGCCTGGTGCGGTGCAAGCCCTAAACCCCGGTATCCTACCACCCCGGGAGCTTACGCTACCAGGCCGTCTGTAAACTGTAACCTGGGGGCACTAAAAATTGCTTTTAACCTGGATGGGGTAAAAGCGGGGATCAAAACAGAAGACCGCAGGAAAAACTACTGCGTACCAGCAGATATTACTTTTGTAGATACTACCCGCCAGCCTGCACAAACCTGGAGGTGGGTATTCGGAGATGGGAATGAACAAACAGTTACTACCATCGATCCGGTAACCCATACTTATAACCAGATCGGGAAGTATAAGGTGATGTTGATCAAAACGGATACCCGCAGCTGTAACGGCGCGGATACCGCTTATTTTGATGTGAATGTAAGAGCGGATGAAGTACAGTTCAATTTTACCGGTTTGCGTCAGCAGCCTTGTCAGGAAAGGAAATACCTGTTTGACCTGGATCTTATTTCGGTACCTGCGGGTAAGCCGCTGGGCCCTAAATCTTTTGTGTTTGACCTGGGCGACGGCACGCCACCGGATTCTGTAGGGCCGGGATCTTTCCCTTATACCCATTCTTATCCGGAAGATGGTATTTATAACGTATCACTGACACTGGTAGATACCAACTATTGTAATGCACCGGATACCAGAACGTTGCCATTGCGTGTGGCGATTAACGTGGTAGCCAGCTTTACGATGCCGGACAGTGTGTGTGTACCGGCTGCTATCCAGCTGGAAAATACTTCCAAAGGCGGGGAAAGATTCCTGTGGACATTTGAGGATGATGGTACTACGAGTACTGAAGTGTCGCCCATCCATCATTTTATCAAACCTGGCAGATACGGTGTAAAGCTGGAAGTATTTGATGACAATACCTGTAACAAAAAGGATGAAGTCACTACCTATATCATTGTGAGCAGCCCGCCGGTAGCTGAATTTTCTTACACACCTATTAAGCCACAGGAAAATACACCTACCCAGTTTACTAACCTGTCGGTAGATGCGGTTGCTTACCGCTGGCAGTTTGGTGATGGAGATACTTCCAGCTTACGGGATCCATCTCACCAGTACCTTAAAACGGGGACCTATAATGTTTGTTTAACGGCTATCAATGCTGCAGGTTGTGACTCCACTGTTTGTCAGCCGGTAAGTGCACTGATCAATCCGTTGTTTGATATACCTACAGCATTTTCTCCCAACAATGATGGTATCAATGATTTCTTTGAAATAAAAGGATTTGGTATCATCAACTACAATATGAAAATATTTAACCGGTGGGGACAACTGGTATTCGAAAGTAATAACCCCCGGGTGAGTTGGGATGGTAGGTTTAAAGGCGCTGTTCAGCCTATGGATGCCTACGCTTATGTGGTGAATATAGAATTCAGTGATGGAACGAAAGCCAATAAGTCAGGAAGTGTAACTTTGTTAAGATGATGAGCTCATGAAGCGATTTGTAAAAGGAATTTCGGGTGTAGTAATAGTGTTGCTGGCAGCAACATTGCAGGGTAATGCCCAGGATCTGCACTTTACCCAGTTTTTTAATTCACCACTGACCACTAATCCTGCCAATACCGGGTTTATTCCTGATGGAAATTACCGGGTAGGCGTTAACTACAGGAATCAGTGGGCTTCCATTCCCGTGCCCTATAAAACGATGTCGCTTTTTGCAGATTTTCAATTGCTGAGGGACCGGCTGGAATATGGCTGGTTAGGGGTGGGAGGAGTGATCCTCCGCGATGTGGCGGGTAGTGGCAATCTGTCTTCTACCAAATTTTATGGGTCCGTAGCTTATCATCAGCTGCTGGGAATGAGCAGCCTATTGTCGGTAGGCTTTAATGCCGGTAGTGCCAATAAAAGGGTGGATATCACCAAACTCACCTTCGGTGATCAGTGGAACGGAAAATTTTTCGATTCCCAGGTGCCTACGGGAGAACCCATTACACAATCCGGTATCAACTATTTTGATTTACAGGCCGGATTAAACTATGCTTATTTTCCTACAGACAATTTATATATCAACGGCGGTTTTTCTGTACAGCATGTGAATAAGCCCCGCGAAACATTCTATAAAGGTAATAACCAGATCGAACGCCGGTACATTGGTTTTTTAAACGCAAGCATCAAACTCAATGATGATGTAATCGTGAATCCTGCCGGTTATTATGCGATGCAGGCTAAATCAAGAGAGCTGGTGCTGGGCACCAATGTGGCTTATAACCTTTCGGGAGACGGGGAAAAGCAGGTGTATGGCGGTGTGTATTACCGGGTAAATGATGCAGCTGCTTTCCTGGTAGGTTATCAGATCAGTAATGTGAAGATGATGTTCAGCTATGACATTACCACTTCACAGCTAGCCGCGTCCAACAGCCGGCAGGGGGCCTATGAAATAGGGATTGTCTATACCGGCCTCTACCCTAACCGTAGCTTTAACAGCGCACGGAGAGCTACTATCTGTCCGTCTTTTTAAGGAATGCTGTTCTTTTCAAGGCCTGCTAAATAAAAGTTAAAAGTACCTGTTTCTGACGGTTGGAAATGTGCAAGGTTGTAATGTTGCACAAAGCATATAACGGGATTTAAACAATAGCAAAGAAAGGATTTAAAAACATAATTTAACCACTATGAAACGTTTATTAATAGGTATCGTACTGGTAATGGGTGCTCACCTGGCCAATGCTCAATATTATAAAACGGATACCACTAGAAAACCTCCTCCGGAAAGAAGGGAAGGTGGATTTGACCGCTCCCGTTTAATGGTAGGCGGATCCGTAGGAGCAGTGATCGGAGACTATACCAATATTAATCTCTCCCCTATGATAGGTTACCGGTTTTCCGACTATTTCGCTGCCGGTGTTACTATCAATGCACAATACGGTTCTGAACGTTTCCGTACGATCAATAACCTCACTACACAACGTAACCAGTATACTATTTTCGGAGGTGGCTTATACGGCCGGGTATATCCTATACAGGAACTTTTTATCCATGTGCAGCCGGAATATAATCTGATCACTCAAAAAGTAACCTTATATGATCCTAAGAGTACTTATAAAAGCAGTTATGGTACCCCCAGCTTGCTGATAGGTGGTGGTTATTCCCAACCTGTGAGTGATAGGGCAGCCATCAGTCTGATGGTATTGTACGATATTCTGCAGGATAAAAATTCTCCTTATCAGAACAGACCTGTTTTCCGTGGCGGGGTGAACATCGGGATCTGATGAAGCTGTAAAACCGGGCTTCCCGCTTCGTGAGGCTTTTGGCATCTGGTAACCGTCAATTGCAATAGTTTACTTAAAATATACATCACCGGGCTGGCCAATATTTTTAGGTCGGCCCGTTTTTTTTAAGACTATTTGATGATGAAGCCCTTGTGTAATATGTATTTAGGGGGTAAGTGAACCAGTCATATTGATACGTTTTCTGCATTAATCTAATGTTAATTGTTTATAATGGCTAAACTTTTATAGGCTATGGATGCTATCTTTGCCAGAACAAACAACGCGCTAAACAATGGGTATAAAGCTAGTCGTATTTGATATTGCAGGCACTACCCTGCATGATGAATCCAATGTAGCCCTGGTATTGCAGCAAGCAATAAAGACGGCAGGGGTAACTGTGTCTGTGGAAGAGGTTAATGAAGTAATGGGGTATGCCAAGCCGTTTGCAATCCGCCATTTGCTGGAGCAAAAGCAGGATGCACGTTTTAAAGATCCTGTGTTTATAGACCAGTTGCATGAACAGTTTGTACAGGAAATGAAAAATCATTATGCCCATAGTCCGGCTGTAAGGGAAAAAACAGGCACCACCGCCGTGTTGAAGGCATTAAAGGAAAAGGGGATTAAAGTAGGGTTGGATACCGGTTTTGACCGGGGGATTACGAATGTTATCCTGGAAAGGGTAGGCTGGCAGCACAACGGACTTATTGATGCCGTGGTGACCAGCGATGAGGTGCCCAAGGGCAGGCCTTATCCTTATATGATTTATCGTACGATGGAGCAATTGGGCATTCAAAGTATTAAAGCGGTAGCCAAAGTAGGGGATACGGTTTCCGATCTGGAAGAAGGTACCAATGCCGGTTGCCGCTATGTAATAGGTGTTACTACCGGTGCGTATACCAGGAGTCAGCTGGCAGCAGGCCCTCATACCCACCTGATCGCTACTTTAGACGAATTATTCACCATACTCTGAGATCTTCAATAGCATATTATGCAACAACATCAGGCCGACGTAGCTATTATTGGCGCGGGCATTGTAGGGCTTGCCATGGCCTATCACCTGGCCGGCAAGGGAAAAAAAATAGTGGTATTTGAGCGCAACAGCAAAGCCATCAGTGCATCTATCCGCAATTTTGGCCTGGTATGGCCTGTGGGCCAGTCGGCAGGCCATATGTATGAACGTGCTTTAAAGAGTCGTCGTACCTGGCAGCACCTGGCCAACGCTACCGGATTACAATGCCAGGAAACAGGCTCCCTGCACCTGGTATACCAGCAGGACGAGCTGGCAGTACTGGAAGAATTTACTCGCACCGCCCCTGCCAATGGTTATGAATGCCAGCTGTTAACCCCGGAACAGGTAGCACAGCGTAGTCAGGCTGTGAAAATGGACGGGCTGCTGGCAGGCATGTGGAGCAGCACCGAAATGACCGTCAACCCGCGGGAGGCCAGCGCTGTTATAGCCCGGTACCTGGAAGAACAGCAGGCAGTTACCTTCCGCTGGGGAACAGCGGTGAATTCATTGGAGATGCCCTATATCCGGACAAAGGACGAAAAATGGCAGGTAGACCAGGTATTTGTTTGCAGTGGTGCTGATTTTGAAACTTTGTACCCAGAAGTATACGCCCAGGCGCCCCTCACAAAATGTAAACTGCAAATGATGCGGACCGTGCCACAACCCGGCAACTGGTCGTTAGGGCCAGCGCTGTGCGCAGGACTTACCCTGATGCATTATGCAGCTTTTAATACCTGCAGTACCCTGGATGCACTGAAGAAACGGGTGCAGGCAGAAATGCCGGAATACCTGCAATGGGGGATCCACCTGCTGATCTCGCAAAATGGTGCAGGAGAGCTTTCCATTGGAGATTCCCATGAATATGGGCCGGACTTTGAACCTTTCGATAAGGAGTTCATCAATGCACTCATCCTGAAATATATGCATACTTTCCTGGCTGCACCGGATTATACTATTCAGGAGCGCTGGCATGGTATTTATCCTAAGCTGACCAATGGCGGAACAGACCTGATCCTCCAGCCGGAGAAAGAAGTGACTATCGTAAATGGATTGGGAGGAGCCGGTATGACACTGGGATTTGGACTGGCAGAAGAAATCACGGCAAAAATTTAATGTTCAACGGCGGATACGGTACGGGGATAACATGATCGAAGCAGGCCGAACAGGACAGTATAGGATACTCATGTGCCACAGAACCTTAATTTTATAGTAATAACAAGTATCTACAATTGACAACGTGTTAAATAAAAGCAGGTTTCTTTCCAGTTACCTGCTTTTTTTATGGCTTACATCATCAGGTTTAATAATGCTGCTGCCGTAGTGGCCATCCGTAGGTTTTCTACCTGGATGGTGGGGGCAAAGGCTTCATCCCTGACAGTCAGTATGTGCTGATATAAATGATCATAAAACTTTTCCACGTTCAATAATCCTACCATTTTTGTGTGCAGCGTGAGCTGGTTCCAGGTAATGATCTCAAACAGCTCATCCAGTGTGCCAAAGCCACCAGGCAAGGCAATAGCGGCATCACTCATTTCATATATAATGGTTTTGCGCTGATGCATGGTCTGCACTTCTATCTGCTGCGTAAGATTTTCGTGTTTGCGTTCCCGTGTATTCAGGAACTCAGGGATTACGCCTGTTACTCTTCCGCCTTTTTCCAGTACACTATCTGCTACTACTCCCATTAAGCCTGCTTTACCACCACCATATACCAGGGTGATATCATGTTGTGCCAGCAGGTGACCCAGTGCCTGCGCTTCCTTTGCATAAGAGGGGTGATTACCCATACTGCTACCGCAAAAAACAGCAATACTTCTGCCCATAATGAATATTTAAGCGCCAAATTTAAAGGTTCCGGAGAACAATTATCATATATCAAAATTCGGCTTAATGGATAAATGGTCATAAATTCGGGTATCGAAGCGGCATCATCACAGTAAAGACTGCCGGATTATTATTAAGTTAAAAATACAGATTGAATGAATGATACTTTAAAGAACCTGAAAGAAAGAGATTGGACAGAAACCCGTGCGCACTCCAGCTGGCAGATATTCAAGATCATGGCAGAGTTTGTAGAAGGCTTTGAATCCCTGGCTAAAATAGGACCTTGTATTTCCATCTTTGGTTCCGCTCGTACCAAGCCGGGCAACAGATATTATGACCTGGCGGAAGAAATTGCACGTCGCCTTTCTGAAGAAGGATTTGGCGTAATTACCGGTGGCGGCCCCGGTGTGATGGAAGCGGCCAATAAAGGCGCACAGGCCGCTAATGGCAAATCAGTAGGCGCCAATATCACCCTGCCGCATGAACAATATCCCAATAAATATATTGACTACGATAAGAGCCTGAACTTTGATTATTTCTTTGTTCGTAAAGTCATGTTCACCAAGTATTCGCAGGGCTTTATTATGATGCCCGGCGGGTTTGGTACCATGGATGAGTTTTTTGAGGTATTGACACTTATCCAGACAAAGAAAATGACTGAAACACCTATGGTACTTGTAGGGCGTGACTACTGGAGTGGCTTGCTGGATTGGGTCCGCACGGTGATGCTGGAAAAGGAGAGCAATATTTCTCCGGAAGATCTGAACCTGCTTCAACTGTTTGATACAGCTGATGAAGTAGTGGAGTATTTCCGGGTGTTCTATACCACTAATAAACTACGGCCAAACTTCTAACAATATAAGGATACCGGTTAAGCTGCAGGTATTTGAATGCAGTCTGCAGAAATAAATGTGTTTGTATAAACGTTTGTTTTAATAGTCAGGTGATGTAGTATTCATGACTTTCAGCTTTAACCTTTCCACTTTTTGCAATAGATTTGCAGAAATTTTATATATGGAGATCATACCGGCGGCAGTGGAGGCGTTTGCAGAAAAGTATACCAGTCCGGAAAGCGGGTTGTTATATCAGTTAAACAGGGAAACGCATTTGAAAGTAGCCTTGCCACATATGCTTAGCGGGCATATTCAGGGGCGTGTATTGAGCATGGTGAGTCATATGATGCAACCCCGCCGTATTCTGGAGATCGGCACTTTCACGGGTTATTCCGCTATCTGTCTGGCAGAAGGCCTGACCGCTGATGGCATACTCCATACCATTGATGTAAATGAAGAACTGGAAACCATCTGTACAAAGTATTTTGAGCAGGCTGGTCATGGCCATAAAATAAAGATGCATATCGGGAAAGCACTGGAGATCATCCCGCAATTGGAAGAAGTGTTTGACCTGGTATTTATTGATGCAGATAAAGTGGGGTATGGTGCCTATCTGGATATGGTGTGGGAAAAGCTTCGTCCCGGTGGTATCATACTGGCCGATAATGTACTCTATCACGGAGAGGTGCTGCTACCGGAAAATGAGCAGGGTACTAACCCTAAGGCCATGATCAGGTTTTGTGAAAAAGTGCTGGCAGATGACCGGGCAGAACAGGTGCTGCTGACCGTGCGGGATGGCTTACTCATGATCCGGAAAAAGTAATATCGGTGCACTGACAGTATAAAATCTAATAGCTCAGATGACAGGTAAGCAGGTTGGCGGCAAAGGGCCAAAGACGAATTGCTCACAGCTAAATTTAATACATGCAAATAAGGAAATTATTGTTGGTAGTCAGTTTTCTTGTTGGCTGCATGCCTTTGCTGAAGGCACAAAAACTAACTACAGAGCAGTATATCGCGCTTTACAAAGGAGCCGCTATTGAAGAAATGCGCCGCTCAGGCGTTCCTGCCGCTATCAAACTGGCCCAGGGTATCGTAGAAACACAATCAGGCAATGGCTGGCTGGTACTCAATTCCAATAATCACTTTGGTATTAAATGTAAGAATAACTGGACCGGTAAAACGGTAAGTTATGATGATGATGCCCGCGGCGAATGCTTTCGTGTATACGAAACAGCGCGCGATTCCTATAAGGATCATTCCGATTTTTTAAGAAATAACCCCCGATATTCCTTCCTGTTCCAGTTTAGCCAGGATGATTATAAATCATGGGCTTTCGGACTCAAACAAGCCGGATACGCCACTAATAAAACCTATCCGCAGCAGCTGATCAAAGTAATAGAAGATTATGACCTGCAACGATATAGTCTTCAAGCACTGGGAAGAATACCGCTCGACAGTGATGTGACAACAAACCCTGTTTATGCAGGAGGAAACAAGCATAACACCAGCAATGGATCCGCTTCCAGGCCAGCTGCTACCGTGGCAGCTCCTATAGCACCACCCGCTATGGATCTGGGAAGTTATCCCAAAGGTGTGTTTGAGATCAATGGCCGTAAAGTAATTTTTGTAGCTGCTGGTACTTCCCTGATCCAGCTGGCTAATGAAAAAGATATCCGTTTAAGTAAGCTGGTACGCTTTAATGACCTGGAAGATGACCGTCCGCTAAAACGGAATACCTTTATTTTCCTGCAGCGTAAAGCCAAGAAAGGCCGGAATGATTATCATACTGTAGCCGCCACAGAAACCATGCACGACATTGCGCAGGCAGAAGGGGTACAGATGAAATGGTTACGCCGCCGCAATAAAATGAGTGAAGGTGAGGAGCCCGCCCCGGGACAACGCCTGGCGTTAAATGGGTATGCTTCTGCAAAGCCCCGGCTGGCCGTAAATGCACCTAAGCAGGAAGAACCGGCCGACTTTTCTCCCCGTAAAGCCCTGGATGGCTTAAAAGAGGAAATAGAAAAGGCCAGCGAAGGAAGTGTAGCAGCGGTACCTGCTGCGAAAGAAACACCTGCTCCCCAGCAAAATGGTTTACCACCCGGCATGGTGGAAGATCTGAAAAAAGTGGCCGAAGTAACACCGGTAACACCACGGGCACAGGCACCTGCACAAACAGACAATCCTCCTGCACCGGTTAAAACAGCCGCTGCAAAACCCGGCGTTTTGCAGTACCATGATGTGCAGCCCAAAGAAACATTATTTGCAATTGCCAGACAGTATAATACCACCGTATCTCAATTACAGCAGTGGAATAATTTATCCGGCAACGATATTAAAATCGGTCAGCGCCTCCTGGTAGGTAAGTAGTAATTTTGTGGCAATTATTAACAAAGGAAATGTAGCAATATGTCGGTTATTCAAGTGCATGATAAGAAATTCCAGCCTTATATCGGTGAAGCGGAATTACAGTTGCGGATCAAGGAAATGGCCGCGTTATTAAATAAGGACCTGGAAGGAGAGAGGCCACTGTTTATTGCTATCCTCAATGGTTCTTTCATGTTTGCTGCAGATATTTTTAAACACCTGACCATAGAAGCTGAGATTTCCTTTATCAAACTGGTATCCTACAAAGGCACCAAATCCAGTGGTAACGTAATTACTGCAATAGGACTGGATGAAGACCTTTTTGGCCGTACCGTGGTTATCCTGGAAGATATTGTAGATACCGGCAGAACCCTGAGCCAGTTCTTACCACAGCTGGAACATCAGCAACCTAAAAAGCTCATGATTGCCTCCCTGCTCACAAAGCCCGAAGCGGTAATTCATCCTATAAAAATTGATTACCTGGGCTTTTCCGTACCAGATAAATTCCTGCTGGGCTATGGCCTCGATTATGATGGCCTGGGCCGTAATCTGCCCCAGATCTACCAGCTGGTAGAAATGCCGTAACATAAAAGATGTGTCCGCCCATTCCGGGGAAAGGTTTGGACAAGGCCTGTTTTTTAACTAAATTCGGGCCAGGATTTATATATCTTTTTTGTTATCTGATGCAAAAGTTTCTTGTACTGCTTCTTTTTGTATCATCCCTTTTACCTGCGAGCGCACAAACCATTTGGGTAACTGGAGCCGTGGAGGATAGTATTACCCACAATCCCCTGCCTGGCGTAGCTATTTGCGTAGCCGGCGATACCGCTAAAACAGTAACCAACAATTACGGACTTTTTAAGATCGCCATTCCTCCGGGAAGCACACATCTGCAGTTCCGGCATCCCCGGTACAGTGCTAAAACAGTACCTGTTGAAAATGCCAACCGCATCCTGGTGTCCCTGGTACCTGCGGCCGAGCAGATGGACGACATCATGCTGGCTAAAGCCCGTTCCCGCGCAAAATTTACACAAGGGGCCAACCCTAATTATGGCAATGTAGGGATGGGGATTCGTACCTTTTATAATGAAACTTACGGGGCCATCTATGAAAACAGGTTTGCCAATACGAAGGTACGTGCATCTTCCACCTTTGCCATAGATGTAGACCGTGCAGCTTACAGTAATATCCGGCGTTTTATCCACCTGAAAGAAAAGATACCACCTGATGCAGTGCGGATAGAAGAGATGGTAAATTATTTTCACTACAGCTATCCGTTACCAGCACCGGGCAATACGTTGGCATACTATAGCCAGTACGCTGATTGCCCATGGGAGCCGGGACATACCCTGCTGCAGATCGCAGTAAGAGGTAGTAAACCGGATATGGATAGCCTTCCTCCCTGTAACCTGGTTTTTTTGATAGACCGATCAGGTTCTATGGGAACTGCCAATAAACTTCCCCTGTTGCAGGCAGCCTTTCGTATCCTGGTCAATAGCCTGCGCGCGCAGGATAAGGTAGCTATCGTAGCCTATGCGGGTACGCCTGGTGTGATCCTGCCCTGCACGTCTGGCAGTGAAAAGGAAAAGATCCTCAATGCGATCGATATCCTGAGTGCCAGTGGTACTACGGCAGGAGAAGCAGCCATAAAAATGGCCTACCAGATTGCGGTGGAAAACTATATCCCCAATGGCAACAACCGGGTGATCATGGCTACCGACGGAGACTTTAACGTGGGGCAATCCAGTGATAAGGAAATGGAAGAACTAATCACGGAAAAGAAGGAAAGCGGGGTCATGCTTACCTGCTTGGGATTTGGGATGGGCAACTATAAAGAGTCTAAGCTGGAAAGTTTATCCAGCAAGGGGAATGGTAATTTTGCTTATATAGACAACCTGGAAGAAGCGAATAAGATATTTGCGCGGGAGTTTGGCAGTACCCTGTTTACAATAGCCAAGGATGTGCAGACACAGGTATGGTTTAATCCAGACAAAGTAAAGGCTTACCGGCTGATAGGATATGAGAATAAAATCCTGAAGGCGGATACTGCGGAAGGAGAAAGGATGGTAGGAGGCATTGTAGGAGCCGGGCATTGCGCAGTAGCATTATATGAAATTATTCCACAGGACCCGGCTACGGGTACAGACAGCCTCCTCGCGCATATGAAGATCTCCTGGCGTGCACCGAATGAAGATACCACGGTGTATGTATTACCCGGGGAGATACCTGCACATAAAACCACCTTTAAAGAAGCCAGCAATGATTTTCGTTTTGCCGCTTCCGTGGCACTCATGGGTATGATTCTCCGGAAGTCGGAATACAAGGGAACCGGTGATTGTAACATGGTGATGCAGATAGCGCGCAAAGCCCTGGGAGAGGACAGTGGGGGTTATCGTTCAGAATTTCTGAAAATGGTGAAAACCCTTAAAGGAATGAAGGTAGACAAGTAGGTACCCAGTACCATACCTGCTATACTGGTCAGTAATCCCACCATTAAAGAAGGTACCCGGCAATCTGTCCATTCTGCTATAATATAACCTGCTGTGCCCAGTATAATAGATAATATAGCCCCTGCATGGGTAGACTTTTTCCAGTACAAACCTGCCGTAAGCGGTACAAAAAGAGATACCAGGCTTAAGATAGAGGAATCTGCGACCAGTTGATAAATGTTTTGCTGGATGAGCGCCATACCCATAGATATAGCAGATACCACGATCACAGATAACCGGATTACGCGCAGCAGTTGTTTGTCTGAAATATCTTTATAGAAAGGCCGGATCAGGTTTTCTCCCAGCACTGTTGCCGGAGCCAGGATAGCACCGCTGGTGGTACTCATAATAGCAGATAACAAGGCGCCGAAGAACAACACTTTTATAAACAGGGAGCCATGCTGTAATACCATATTAGGTAATATCTTTTCTGCTTCTCCTTCCAGTAAGGAAGGATACAGCACCCGGGCACACATGACAATAAGAATGGGGAGTAACCCGAAAAACAGGTACATGCCTGCTCCCAGGAATGAGGAGTAAACGGCGGTACGTTCATTCTTAGCTGACATCAACCGTTGAAATACATCCTGCTGGGGGATAGAGCCCAGCCCTATCGTCATCCAGGCAGCCACATACTTTAGCCATTCCTGCCAGTGATGATCCGGTAGAAAACGAAAATAGCGGGCAGGTGTTTGGGCAATTACATTTTCAAATCCCCCGGCCTGCCTGGTAAAAGTATACGCAATGATCAGCAAGCCAGCAATGATCATCAGGGTTTGTATAAAATCGGTTACTGATACCGACCACATCCCGCCAGAATAAGTATAAGCCATTACAATCAATCCACTCACTATCATGGCTATTTCCTGGGGCACGCCCATTACAGTATTGATCACAATCCCCATCGCTACAATCTGTGCCGCTATCCAGCCAAAATAGGAAGGAATCATCAGCAGGGCGGATATTACTTCCGCCTTCCGCCCATACCGTACGCGGAAAAAATCACAGAAGGTAAGCAGGTTATACCGGTAAAGTGGTCTTGCAAAAAATAATCCTACCAGCAGTAAACACAAAGAAGCACCAAAAGGATCTTCCATTACCCCGAGGAAGCCATGCTTCGAAAATTCACTGGTGGCGCCCAGCATCGTTTCTGATCCAAACCAGGTAGCAAATATTACGCAGGTGCTGATCCCTAAAGGAAGCTTCCTGCCTGCCACCACAAAATCATTGGCGCTATGCACCCGCCGTGCTGCCCATTGGCCGATAAGTATGGTAACTACTAAATAAAGAAGTATGAAAGCGGTGAGCATATTGTTAAAAGGTTACTTCACTATCCGGTAACATTTACGGATCAGCTTCTGCTGAAAGTCGAATGGTGTGGTAGGGGTAGTAATATCACGTATACTACTGGCTTCAATCTGGGCTTCATCCAGCACAAAACGGCGGTAGTTGTTACTGAAATAAATAACACCTCCTTTTTTGGTAGCCAGTAATACCTTGTTCAATAAAGTAACATGGTCCCGCTGTATATCCAGGAAATCCTTCATCCGCTTGCTGTTAGAGAAAGTGGGCGGGTCCATGATAACCAGGTCAAACGTGTTGAGCTTCAGGGTATCGAGGTATTGCAATACATCCGCATGTACAAACTCGTGTTTGGAAACGTCTATATCGTTCAGCCGCATATTCTCTTCTGCCCAGCTTAAATAGGTTTTGGAAAGATCAGCCGATGTTACCTGTGTAGCACCGCCAGCAGCAGCATACACAGAAAAAGAACCGGTATAGCAGAAGAGGTTCAGCACCTTTTTATCTTTGGCTTCCTCACGTACCATTCCACGGGTAATACGATGGTCGAGAAATAATCCTGTATCCAGGTAGTCGGACAGGTTCACTTTAAATTTTAGCCCTGCTTCCTGCACAATCATTTCCTGGCTTTCAAAAGAGAGCTTTTCATATTGTGCCTGCCGATGCTGTTTACGCTGGCGCTGTTTTACGAAGATAAGGTCCAGTGGTATTTCCAATACTTTGCTGATCAGTTCCAGGCAGCTATCCAGCCAGGCTTCGTGGGCTTCTTCTTCCATCCCATGCCGGCGCTGGTATTCGGCCACATATACTTTATTTTCATACAGCTCTATGCTGAAAGGAAACTCTGGAATATCATCATCATATACCCGGTAACAGCTGATATTTTGCCGCCGGGCCAGTTTCTTCAGATGCCGGAATACCTTGGTAAGCCGGTTTTCAAACATCTGTAATTTATCGGGTGATGGTGCCATATCGGTGCAAGTTCTTAAAACTTAATTTAAAAAGCAGCAAAATCAGGGAAATGTTATGGCGGAAAACTAAAAAGCGGATACACCAGTTCCCTGATGTATCCGCTTAAATATGATGAACAGGGATCGTCCTGTTTTGAAAACTTAGCTGAAGATGTCTCTTACCTTTTCAAAAAATCCTTTATCTGATTTCTCTGGATTAGGCTTGAAATTATGGGAAGACTGCATTTTTTCCAGGAGTCCTTTTTCTTCTTCATTTACATGTTGTGGTGTCCATACGTTTACATGGATCAGCTGATCTCCTTTTTCGTACGAGTTAACGGAAGGGAATCCCTTGCCTTTTAACCGGAAGATTTTGCCGCTTTGGGTACCTGCCGGGATTTTGATCTTGGCTTTTCCGTCAATGGTAGGTACTTCTACCTGGGTACCAAATACCGCGTCTGGGAAAGAGATATGCAGATCGTAGGCAATGTTCAGGCCATCGCGCTGCAGTTCCGGGTGTGGTTCCTCTTCAATAAGGATCAGCAGATCGCCGGGAGCGCCGCCTCTTTCGCCGGCATTTCCTTTTCCGCTCATGCTCAGCTGCATACCTTCCTGTACACCAGCTGGAATATCGATGCTCACCATTTCCTCACCATACATCCGGCCTTCTCCTTTACAGTGGCCGCATTTGCTGGTGATTACCTGGCCTTCCCCATGACAGGCAGGGCAGGTAGTAACGGTTTGCATTTGTCCCAGGAAGGTCTGGGTCACTTTCCTTACTTGTCCGGAACCATGACAGGTAGTACAGGTCTGGAAAGCGTTTTTATCTTTTGCCCCCAGGCCACCGCAATGGCTGCAGGGTACATGTTTCTTTACTTTTATCTTTTTATTGGCACCTTTTGCAATCTCTTCAAAAGTGAGGCGGATCTTTACCCGCAGGTTGGACCCACGGGTTCCTCTGCCTCTTCTGCCGCCATTGCCGCCACGTGCACCGCCACCACCAAAGAAGCTGCCAAACAGGTCATCGCCGAAAATATCGCCAAAGTTGGAGAAGATGTCATCCATATTCATGCTGCCACTGCCACCAAATCCACCACGGCCATTCATACCGGCATGGCCATAACGGTCATACTGCGCCCGCTTGTCCGGGTCGCTGATCACTTCATAGGCTTCCGCAGCTTCCTTGAACTTTTCCTCTGCCTCATGGTTGTTGGGATTACGATCAGGATGGTACTGCATGGCCACCTTACGGTAAGCCTTCTTGATTTCATCCTGCGAAGCCGTTTTGCTCACGGACAATATCTCGTAATAATCTCTTTTAGTAGACATCTGTTTAAGTCACTTATTGCCAGGCTATAGGGCACCGGCATTGGTTTGTGTATATTATTTATGCCACATCGTCATTATTTGCCTACTACCACCCTTGCATGACGTATAATTTTGTCATTCAGGTAGTAACCACTTTGCAGTACATCCAGTACTTTGCCCTGCAAGTCTTCGGAAGGTGCAGGTATTTCGGTGATAGCGTCGTGAAGGTCAGCATCAAAAGTAGTATGTATACTTTCCATAGGTTTCAGGCCTTTGGCGTACAGGGAAGACTTTAATTTATTGAAAACCAATAATATACCTTCTTTTACTGCATTCAGGTCCGTTGCAGTGTCCATTTGTTGCGTGGCACGGTCACAATCATCCAGCACATCCAGTAAGGCAATCATTACCTCTTTATTGGCAGTTTGCATCAGTTCGATCCTTTCCCTGGCAGTACGCTTCTTGAAATTATCAAACTCAGCTACCAGACGGAGGTATTTATCCCGCATTTCACTCAGTTCCTGCTCTTTTTTCTCCAATACACTTTCTTCTGCCAGCTCATCATTCATATGCGAAGTTCCACTCATGTTTTCGTCTGTATTTAAATTGGGCATGCTTTGAACGTTTTCCTGATCACTGTTTTCCTGTCCGTTTGTCTGCATGTCTTTGTCTTTTTCTGTCATAATGGTAAATATTGTCTGCGTAAAACAAAGGAACAATTTCTTTGCCAAGCCCATACAGACGACAAAATGACACGATAAATAAGGGGTTAGCTATTAGCAGTTAGCTTTTAGCCAAAATGCAGCGTTTTAATGAGTTGTGTTGTAATGTGCAGGGTGTAATATTTATAAGTAACAAATCTGTTATCGCCCCTTTTAACCGGTGGTTTACCATTACAGGAGCTAACAGCTAAAAGCTAACTGCTAATAGCTATTTACTTACCTTTGCTGCCTCGAAATACAATCAATGACTAAAGTTTTTTTAAAGAAAAAAATCCAGAACAGGGTGTTGCAAGGACATCCCTGGATATTTGGGAATGAAGTGGGGGAGATACAGGGGCCTGTGGAAGCTGGTGATATAGTAGATGTATTTACCCACCAGGGCTTCTTTGTGGGCCGGGGGTACATTAATCCCCAGTCACAGATCCTTGTACGCCTGCTGACCCGTGATAAAAATGAAATAATTGATGCGGCATTCTTTCACCGCCGCTTACAGAAAGCCTGGGATTATCGCCGGAAGCTGGGATATGTGGAAAACTGCCGCCTGATATTTGGGGAAGCGGACGATATGCCGGCATTAATCATTGATAAATTCAATGATTACTTTGTATTACAAACCCTGGCGATGGGGATGGATAAGTGGAAGGGCGCTATTGTGGATGCTTTGCATAAAATATTCTCCCCTAAAGGCATTTATGAGCGGAATGATGTGCCTGTAAGGGAACTGGAAGGGCTGAGCCAGCAAAAAGGTTTTCTAAGCGATGCTTTTGATACCAATATCATCATCAATGAAAACGGGCTGCAATTCCATGTGGATATCGAAAATGGTCAGAAAACCGGCTATTTTCTCGATCAGCAGGACAATCGCCGGGAAATTGAACGTATTGTAAAAGGAGGAGATGTATTGGAAGCCTTTTGCTATACGGGGACCTTTTCCTGTCATGCAGGGTTTTATGGGGCTAAGAGCGTACTCGGACTGGATATCTCAGAACATGCGGTCAATACTGCCCGCCGCAATGCCCAGCTCAATAACCTGCAGGATATCTGCAAATTTGAAGCAAGGAACGCATTTGATGCACTGAAACAGTGGACTAAAGAGGAGCAGAAGTTTGATGTGGTGATCCTGGACCCACCGGCATTTACCAAAAGCAGGGAAAATATCTCCAAAGCAGTAACCGGCTATAAGGAAATCAACCTGCGTGGTATGAAGCTGCTGAAACCGGGTGGTTTCCTGGTAACGGCTTCCTGTACCAATCTGGTGCCTCCGGCACTGTTCCTGGAAACGATTGACCAGGCTGCCAGGGATGCTAAAAAGCGGTTAAGACAGGTTACTTTTCAAACACAGGCCAAAGATCATCCTATCCTGCGTAATATCGAAAATACTACTTACCTGAAGTTCCTGATTGTAGAAGTATCTTAAAAGGAAGGGAATAACAAAAAATAATAAAGAATATCTCACATCAGTAAAAGGTGTGGGATATTTTTTTACAGGCTGATAGCCAGGCAGTGGAGAGGAATAGAAGGAAGGGTAATGAAGCTGAAGAACAAGTGATAAAAATCTCCGGATTACTTTACTACATTGAATTTACCTGATTCTACCAGGTTGCCGCGCTGATCACGTAACTGGAAAATGTATACTCCGCTGTAATAGTTATCCAGGTCTAAAGCAGTCCTGTTATTCATGTTTTTTACCTGGTCTACTTTCTTTCCCAGAAAATTGTACACAATAAGATCATAAGAGCGGTCGTTATTATGTTGTTGAATCTGGAAATTGATAGTAGTAGATGCGGGGTTCGGATATAGTTTAACAATTTTGGCTGGCCCCTCCGTTCCAGGTTGAGGGGTAGTCGTTTGCGCCACGCCAATCAGCGACATGAAGCAAAGAATACATGTAAGAAAGAGGGTAGAGGTTTTCCACATAGTACTTAAAGATAAAAATTTATTCGAATATTTCCTATTTTTTTGTTAGCTGATTCAGCGTCTTTCAGACACCACTTCCTACGTAAAAATAACAAATGGCGGGCCAAATAGTTGTTCCCGCCATCTTTTTTACATAAATTTTAACGTTATTTAACGTTTTCCGGATAAGCCTAGTTCAGGCTGGCCAGGGTTTGGTGAACTGCTTCAAAATTGGGCAGGTCGCCAGCGCTTTCCAACACTTCTGCATATTGTACAACGCCGTCTTTGTCGATCACAAATGCCGCTCTCTTAGATACCCCTTTCAGATCCAGGGCAAATGTTTCATAAAAAGCGCCATATGCCTGGGAAGCTTCCTTGTTAAAATCAGATAACAGCGGGAAATTCAATTGCTGCTCTTCCTTGAATTTGCCAAGGGTAAATGGAGAGTCTACGGAAATACCCACTACAGCTGCATTGGTATTGTTAAACTGCGCCAGGCTGTCTCTTACACTGCAAAGTTCTTTGGTGCATACGCCGGTAAATGCCATCGGGAAAAACAGGATAACCAGGTTCTGCCCTTTAAAATCAGAAAGTGCTACTTTTTGCTTTTCCGTGTTGTATAATGAAAATTCCGGTGCTTTAGTTCCTGTTGTCATATTGCTGATATATTAAAAGTTAAAGCCTAAAGTTAATAAGTATTCAGCATTTCATATAGTACAGATCACAAAACTGCTATCAGAATCTCGGACAGTTCACGCTTTCCAGGGTAGAGTTCCTGCTGTTGAGGAAGCCTTTGAATACCACAGATACTTCAAATCCCCCAAAAGCCTGGCTGGCAGTACGCAGTTGCGAGATATTGGCATCATAGCTCATCCCGATTTCATACTTGTCCATGTCCAGTTTCATGGTAGGTATAATGGCGTCGTTCCATCTCAAAAATACCCCGCCATATATTCCCCGGGTGGATTCCAATCCCTGGCTTAGTAAGCCATATCCTACCAGGGCACCACCTACATACTCTGAATAAGACCCCTGGTGCAGCTGGTTATACTGGCCGATGATCTTTACATTTTCTGAAACAGGTACCGTAATACCGGCATTGAAAGTGATTTTAGGATCCAGCTCTATGCTTTTGTCTTTGTAAAAGGAAATCTTAGCCCTATTAAAATGGTAGAGGGCGGCGCCGACAAAGTAATTAATGTCTTCTCCGATTACACTGTTGAAACTGAGGCCTACGCCGGCATCCAGGTAAGTATATCCTTTCAGGGCCAGCCTTCCCTCTTCCCCGGTGGGGGCCGAAGGGTCAAAGCGCCCGTTGGTATATTGGTTGTTAAAGGTAAGATGGGTAGGGTCGAATTGCCGTTGTACCATGCCGCCCATAAAACCCAGTGACAGGAACATGGATTTATCTTCACTGAGTGATTTATGATAATTCACTGCCGGAAAGATCTGGGTAGCCTGCAGCCTGGAAGTACCTGCACGGTCATATGTTACCTGCAATCCCGTAGTGATAAAGTCGTTTCCCCTTCCTATCGGAAATTTTACTTCCCCGCTTAATGTACCGGTTTGATAAGGAATGGTAACACTGTTCCACTGATTGCGGTATACTGCCTGTATCCTGACATCTCCATTGAAGATGCCTATCAATGCAGGATTGCGGAGTATAGGAGTTTCATAGAACTGTGATAAGTGTATATCCTGAGCGGTCAGGGCAATGGTACATAACATACCCATCACCGTCAGTAATAGTTTACACAAGGTTTTCATGTTGGCCAGGTTAAAATTTTATCTAAGTAAAGTTACGTTTCCTTGCAATTGAAAAAATTCCTGTGTGTCACAAAATGCTTCCAGGAAATAAATATATACATCTGCAGGCTGCGCTACTCCTTTGTAGGTTCCATTCCAGCCGGCGCTGATATCATCAATGTTAAATTTTTCGCGCCGGAAAACTTCTTGTCCCCACCGGTTAAAAATACGAAAGGACTTGATAAAATTAATACCTTTTCCGCGTGGATAAAAAATATCATTTTGCCCGTCTCCATTAGGGCTGAAGGTATTAGGAATAAATATCACGTCATGATCACAGATCAGGTCTACTGCTACAACTGCACTCTGCGTACAACCCTCCTGATTGGTAGCTGTAACCGCATAGGAAATGGGCTTACGTACCGCTGCATTTACGGAAGGGCAGGTGGTGCAATCCAGGTAATCCGTGGGGGACCAGTCCCATTTGATGACATCTGTACTGGAAGTAGCGTTTAATTTCACGGTACTACCTACAGTGATCAGCTGGCTTGGGCCGGCACTTACTGTGGGGCGCGCTTTTACGCCTACTTTTACCTGCAGGCTCTGAGAAGGGCATCCCGGGTCATTGGAGCCGGTTACCGTATACACTATTTCCTCAGTAGGGGTAGTTACAGGATCTGCGATGAGATTATTAGTAAGATAGTTTACAGGCGTCCAGCTATAGTTTTTGGCGCCTGCGGCGCTTAATTTTACGGAAGACCCTATACATACAGCCGTATCAGGTCTTACAGAGAGCTGTACTTTAGGAACCACCTTTACATCTATAGAATCAATTACAGTACATCCATATGCGTTAGTTGACCGTACTTTATAACGTGTGTCGGTAACGGGCCATACCTGTGGCGATATACAATCATTGCAACTGATATCGCTGGCAGGCAGCCAATGTACCGCTGCATCTGAAATAGCATCTAATGTAGTACGGTTTCCTTCGCAGATCATCGCATCCCGGGCTGCAGCATGCACAAAAGGGGTAGGGTTGATAGTAATCGCTTTCGTAATGGAATCCACACAATTACGGGCATCTGTAACAATAAGTTTTACCTGATAATCTCCGCTGGAGGAATAACTGGCCGGCACCGGCACCTGCAGGGAGGAGGCAGTGCCATTTCCCAATTGCCATTCCCAGTTAGTAAATGGAATATTGGGGGATGTCTGAGAAATGTTGCTGAAGGTAACAGGCTGATTGGCACAGGTACTGCTGGCCAGCGAAAAATCAGCCCGTGGAGCTATTACTTCTACCGCAGCGGGCTTGTGGATAACATCCGTACAATAGGCGGCATCTTTATACCGGATTTCCAGCTGGTCACTGAATATACCGGTGGTTTCCCATCTTTTGGGAAGGTCTGGCTGCGTGGTATGTACTACCGTCCCATCACCAAATGTCCAGATGTATTCATCTACCAATACAGCGGGTATATTCAGTACCTTATAGGTAATCTCAGTACCCCGGCAAATCGTTCTTACCCCATTGTCGAACGCTGCGGTGAAAGCATACAGGGTATGCAAAGCAGTGCTGTTGCAGCTGGTGCCATTTTCCCTGATCGTAAGTCTTACGGTATACTCTCCTGGTTGGGTATAGGTATGTATAGCATCCTGGGTACTTACCAATGGGCTTTCATCTCCAAAATCCCATTCGTAGGTGGTATTGGCAGTCATGCTTTTGGAAGTATTGGTAAAGGTGAACTGGTTTTTGTTATCACAGGAACGCGTAAAGGAAAATCTGGCTACCGGGCCATTTACTTCTACTGCTACAGGAGCACTGCTCGTATAACAACCATTATTCCCTGCCTGCATATTAACGGTAAGTATCCCATTGTCGATGAAGGTATGGCGGATATCATTTTCTACTCCTTCTGCAGTGGTGCCGTCTCCGAAATCCCAGCGATAGGTATCTGCATCAACGGCATTGGCCAGCAGGCGTACCGGCTCACCGGCACAGGTAATAAGAGGAGAAGCCGTAAAGCTCACCTGTGTTGGCGGCTTGCCCGTCCTTACCTGTGCGGGAAAGGTGCGGGTCACCATACATCCTTGTTGGGTGGTAGCAGTAAGGGTAATATCATAGGTGCCGGTATTGGGATACAGGTGTGTAGCCACAGGTACCGTGGTAGTAAGGGTATTATTATCTCCAAAATCCCAGGCATAACTACTCACCGGATCATTGATCAGGTTGCCGGAGGTGGCATTCAGCGTAGTATTCAGCGGTGCACAACCGGCGATGGGAGTGCTGATATCCACTTCCGGAAATGCAATGCGGATCATCTCTTTTTTAGTAAGCGATTGCGTACACCCATCACTGTTTGTAACATGAAGTGTTACATCAAAAATGCCTTCCCGGGTATAACTATGCGGCACTGTTGCAGCAGTGGTCGTAACAGGGGCTGTACCATCTCCAAAATCCCAGGTACGGGAAACGGCGCCCACAGTGGCATCCGTGAATACCGGATTATAAGGCTTACAATGACTGGTCATATTAGCTGAAAAGGTTACTGCAGGTGAATTGCCTACTATCACTTCTTTCCATACGGTGCTGGTACCATTTTCATATTGCGCTACCAGGGTTACCCGGAAGGTACCGCTGGTAGTATAGGTAATTTGCGGAGCAGCGGTATGCGATGTCCTGCCATCTCCAAAATCCCAGGTATAACCTACCGGATTGCCGGTACTGGTATTCTGAAACGTGAGTGTAACAGGGGCACATTGGGAGGCAGGTACTGCAGTATAAGTAAAAACCGCTTGCTGGGCTTTTACAATGGCGCTTTGTAATAGCCCCATGGCCAATAGCAGGCAAGGCGGTAACGCCCGTAAACACATTGCCGGAGAGTTTTTCATAGGTATTACTGGATATGAAGCACAAATTACGAAAAAAAAGCATGTAAAATAGCTGTTAGCAGTTAGCCTTTAGCTTTTAGCTTCGAAAGGTGAGGCTGCGTGGGATATTTTAAAGCTTCGAGCGATGAGTCATGAGCTTCGAGCCACTATGTAAATTGAAACCATCCGCTACTAGCTTCGCTCAAAAAGCTCGAGGCTAGCAGCTCATAGCTCACAGCTCTTCTCCCTTTTCGGTGGCTTGCCTGCTAAAAGCTACTAGCTAACAGCTAAAAGCTCTACTTCAGTAACGTCACATTGCCCCGTAATACAAACGATTCATTGGTATCACATACCAGTTCGGCATAGTATACAAATACATCCGGATTGAGCAGCGTGCCTTTGAAGCGGCCATCCCATCCAAAAGAAGGATCTTCGATATTAAAGTTTCCCTTTTCAAAAACCAGTTGTCCCCAACGGTTATAGATGCGGAATACATTTACACGCTGAATGCCTTTACCACGGATATAGAAAATATCGTTTTGCCCGTCATTATTAGGGGTAAAGGTATTAGGTAAAAAAGCGGCGCCGGACTGGCAAACCATTTTAATGTTGATCTCATCCATACTGAAACAGCCGTATTGGTTAGTCGCAGTGACATGATAGGTGACAGACGTTTTAGGGGTAACGACCGGCGTCAAACAATCCGTGCAACTGAGCCCTGTTTGCGGCAGCCATTCCAGTTTGGTAATATCCGGACTGCCTTGCGCGGGTATACGTATTTCTGAACCTACGGGTGCCATAATATCCGGTCCGGCATTAATTACGGGGCTGGGGTTCACGGTTACGGTTACGAGAGCAGTATCCGTAAAACATTTGTCGGTACCATAACCCACTACCTGGTAGGTAGTAGTGGAAACGGGGCTGGCCACAGGATTGGCAACATCGGGTTTGTCAAGGCCCGTAGCCGGTATCCACAGGTAGCTGGTAGCTCCGCTGGCACTGAGCCGGGCATTCCTGCCTTCACAGATAGTAGCACCTGTAGCCGTTGTCTGGTGTGGCTGGGATACCTGTATATGCACTTCATCTTCGCGCTTGCAGCCAAACTGGCTTTCTGCCAGCACACGGTATACGGTGTCTGTCAGCGGGTTTACTTTGGGAGACACACTGTGGATATCCGAAATATTGTAGTCGGTCCAGGTAACGGTTGTACCCGCGGCAGTGTTGGCCTGCAGTTGCAGCGTTTCTCCCCGGCATATTGTTGTAAGTTTCGGGCTGGCATTAAGTGTTGGGAAAGGATGCACCATAATGGTGGCATCTGCCACTGAAGGACAGTTGCCACTGGCATTCCGTATTTCCAGATGTACAGGTGTATTGCCAGGCTGATCAAAAGCAAAGCTGGGTGGTACTTCCACCGGATAGGTTTTATCAGTGCCTACCGTCCACATCCATTTGGTATCAGGCAGGTTTTTATCATCCTTACCGGTCAGCTGTACACTTGCGCCTTCACAAAGCGGAGATACAGGCATGATCCGGGCCAAAGGTTTTGGCTCAATGAGAACCGGCAGGGTTGTTTCATTCGTACAGCCATAACTGCTGGTAGTAATCAGCTTTGCCTGGAAAGTATTCACCTCATCGTAGGTAAAGCTGGGATTGGGCGAAGTGCTCACATCATCATTTCTGCCGGGAATACCAAAATCCCAGGCATAGGTCATAGGCAGTCCCAGCTGGTCCTGCGTAAGGCTTTTGCTGTTATCTTTGAAATTGACTACACCACCATCGCAGGCCTGGGAGGCATCTACGGTAAATGCTGCCGTTACCTTGTCGGCAATGATTTTATCATCACCTAATGCTGCCACCCGGCAGCCATCAGCATCTTCCAGGATCAGCCTGGGATAAAAGATACCTGGTTTCGTATAGGTATGTGCAGGAGCGATAGGTGTGCTGGTGGTTTCAAATGGTTCCCCATCTCCAAAATCCCAGATGTATTTTACTGCATCCGTTACGCCTTGTGATTGCAGCACACCCGCCATGGGTACACAGCCGGTAGCAGGGCCGGCAGTAATGCGTCCATCAGGGCCTTTGATAGTAATGGCAGTGGGCTGGCTGGTGCTTTTACAACCGCCCAAACCGGTTACTTCCAGTACTACATTGTACGTGCCCGGCCGGATATAATTATGGGAAGCGTCTACGTCTGTACTGCTGCTGCCATCGCCCAGGTCCCACAATACTTTATCATAACCGGTAGAGGTGTTCGTAAACTTCAGATTTACCGGCGGACAGGATTCTCCGGGGGTAGGGGCGGTAAAAGCGGCTTTAGGATCAGGTACTTTAATGTATCCCGCCATTTTGCTCACCGCTTTACAGCCTACCGGATTGGTAACCGTCAGTTGCACATCATAAGTGCCTGGCTGCGTATATTGCTTTTGTGGCTCGGCCTGGCTGCTGGTGGTGCCATCGCCAAAATCCCAGGCATAGGTAAGTGGTGCCGTAACGGAGAAATTGGAAAAAGTATAGCTGGTATTTAAACAAAAGACATCCGTGGGGGCACCGAAAGCCGCTTTTACCACCGCAATGGGAACATTACGTTTGATGGTAGACGCACAACCATTGGCATCCTGTACCGTAAGTGCTACGGGAAATACTTTCATGTCATTAAAAGCGTGTACCAGGCTGGGGGTTGGTGTGGTGAAGGTTACGGGAGAGGTACCATCTCCAAAATTCCATACCCAGGAGGTAATACTGGTACCGCTGCTGGCGGTTGACTGATCCTTAAAGGTGATTTCATCGCCCTCACAGTTGCGGCCTTCAAATGCAAAGGCTGCCTTTACGCCATGTACATCGATACTGACCGTTGGTGAGCTGATCCAGCACAAATTCTTATCCTGCACTTCCAGTGCTGCGGCATAAGTGCCTGCCTGTGTATAGATATGTGACCAGCGGACATCCGGATTGGATTTATCCGGAACAATATAATCTGTTACACCATCTCCCCAGTTAATACGGTATACCCTCAGATTGTTATAGTTGCCCGGCACAATGGAAGCTTTTACCGTATTGCCCATACAGGCTTTATCCTGATCCAGTTTGAGTACAGGCTTTTCATCTATCACCAGTACTTCTGCACCACGTACAGAGGTACAACTGCCATTATCGATGGTTAAGGTTACATTGTACAATCCGGGAGCGGCAAAAGTATGTGAAGGGCTTGGAAGATCGGAGGTGGTGCCATCCCCAAAATCCCAGTGCCACTTCTTGGTAGCAGAGGCTCCAAAATCAGAGCGGTCGTTAAATTGCCGGATATACCGGTCCACGCATATGTTGCCGGTAATCGTAAATGCTGCCCGGGGAGGTAAGATCTCTATCATGGCATTTTTACGCTCACTTCTCACACAGCCATAATTGTCTACCGTAAGTATAACATCATGTACGCCCAGTCTGTCAAAAGTATGAGAGGGGTTTTCATCCGTTTCCGTAGCATTGTTATCCTGCGGAAAATCCCAGGTCCAGGAAGTACCTGGAGGGGTAGATTTATTGGTGAATTTTACCGGCACACTTCTGCAATCCTTCAGTGGGGTGGCGCTGAAATCAACCACCGGAATTTTACCGGCGCTTACGGTAGTGGTGGCGGTACGCTTACAACCGCTGGTGGTAGTGATTTCCAGGGTAACGGTAAAATTACCTTCTTTGGTATATTGGTGTTTAGGCTGTTGTACATTGGCAGTAGTACCATCTCCCAGATTCCAGGCATAGGAGGCCACTGCTTCACTGGCAGTAACTACGGGGGTAAAGGTGACGTCGTAGGGAATACAGCCGCCGCTGCCGCTGGTTTGTATGGTTACTTCAGGCGTATGTACCTGTATATATTTTCTGCGGGTAATAGAATCGGCACATCCGGTAGCAGTGGCTGCCCAGAGCTTTACATCAAAATCACCTTCCTGGGTGTAGGTCTTGGCCGGATGTTGTGCTGTACCGGAAGTACCATCTCCGAAAGCCCATCTCCAGGCAACAGTATTAGGGGCATTACTGGTAAAGGTAGTTTTGAATGGTGTGCTGCACCCTGCGGGAGGGGTAGCGCTGAAATCTACTTTTGGTAATTCATTTACAACGATTGTTTTGGTAGTGGATGCCTGACAGCCATCACCACTGGAAGTAAGCTTGACGGTATAGGTGCCGGCAAGCGGGAATGTTTTAACAGCAACCGCATTGGTAGCTGTCGTGCCATCGGGAAATTCCCATAAAGTTTGCTGGGCATTGGGAGTAGAGGTATTGGTAAAAGTAAGCTCCCTGCCGGCACAGGCCACCGGTGTTACCGAAAAGTCGGCCTGCATTTTCTGTTGTATCTCGATGAATGCCTTTTCGCTTACCGTATGCGAACAGCCGTCTGAAGTGGTAGCGGTCAGACTTACCGTAAATGATCCTTCTGCAGTATAAGTATGGGAAGGATTTACTTCCGTACTGGTTTTACCGTCTCCGAAATCCCACGTATAATTTAATGCAGCATTGCTGTTGCTGGTAGTGGTGTTGGTGAAATTTACCGTAAGTGGCGTCTGACAACTACCCCTGACATCACTTTTAAAACTGGCTACCGGGGCCTCTTGCGTGGTAATTATGGTAGATTGGCTGCTACCGCTTTTACACCCATAACTATTTGTGACGATGCTGCTTACACTAAAACTTCCCCCACGGGTGTAAGTGTGTGTAGCGTTGGCGCCTTCTGCGGAGGTACCATCTGCAAAGTCCCATATGATCTTACTGATGGTGCCATCACCGGCGGCCGACTGATCGGTAAAGTCTATCGCCAATGGCGTACAGCCTTTTATGGCAGAGGTGGTGAATTTTACATCTGGTTTTTTATATACTACCAGTTGATGTGTAGTAGAGATAGCGGATTTACCTGGATATTTTACGGTGAGCGTAATATCGTAGGTGCCGGGTAAATCAAAGATCCTGGCAGGATTCCATGCGGTAGAGGTGCCTGCACTGCCCAGCGTCCATGTAAAGCTTTCCGGTTGTAAGGACGGATCGGAGGCACTATTGGTACTCAGGTTCCTGAATTGTACTGGAAAAGGGGCACAATCCCCCCATTTATCGGTGGTAAAGTCTACTGTTTGAGCGATGCTCTGTAAATGGGCGGATACAAATACTATGATACATAGCAGTATACGCTTAAAGTTTCCCAAAGGACATAGCTGGCGGTCTCTCATCGTATGGTTTGGCCTTTTCAGGCAGTTGGATAGGTTCGTCTTACTAAAGGCTAAAGTTAATATTTTAAAATATTGAAAGCATTATTATATCGTAAACTTTTCAAGAGTAAATTTACCCAAGCGCAATAATGGCCAAAAATTACCTATATGAACGCAGATTATTGGAATACCAGGTATATAAATGGAGAAACGGGATGGGACATGGGCACGGTGTCGCCTCCGCTCAAAGCCTATATCGACCAGTTGGAAAACAAGGCGTTACGTATCCTGGTGCCCGGTGGAGGCAATAGTTATGAGGCTGCCTACTTATGGGAGCAGGGCTTTCGGCATGTAACTGTACTGGATATTGCTACCGTGGTAGTAGATCAGTTGCGGCAAAGATTTGCCGGAACCGGTATCCAGCTTGTGGCGCAGGACTTTTTCCTGCATGAGGCCAAATATGACCTGATATTGGAACAAACCTTCTTCTGTGCACTGGATCCTGCACTTAGAACGCAGTATGTACAGCATATGTATGATTTGCTGGATCAAGGCGGACACCTTGCCGGCGTGCTTTTTAACAGAGAATTTGCACATTCCGGCCCGCCTTTTGGTGGTGATATGGAAGCATACAGGGCACTGTTCGGGCCATTTTTTCATTTTAATACTTTTGCACCCTGTTATAATTCACATCCTGCCCGGCAGGGGAGTGAAGTGTTTATTAACTTTACAAGATTAAATCAGCATAACCATGAATAAATTTTTGAGACCTGCTGTGGTGGTATTGGCTTTGTTATTTGCCTGGATGTCAGGTCAGGCACAACAGACGGTGGATGTAGCTGCTTTTGAAGAAGGCATGCAACAGCCCGGGGTACAGATTTTTGATGTGAGAACCGCCGGAGAATTTAATACAGGACACCTGCATAACGCTTTACAGGCTGATTATACTAAAAAAGAGGAGTTCAATGAGCGGGTAAAGTACCTGGATAAAGAGAAACCCGTATATGTATATTGTCTGAGTGGGGGACGCAGTAATGCTGCGGCGGCCTGGATGAGGGATAACGGATTTAAGGAAGTGGTGGAAATGCAGGGAGGGATCAATGCCTGGAAAAAAGCAGGAAAGGCATTGGATGGTGTAAAAGCAGCACCCCAAATGACGGTTAATACTTTCTGGCAGGCAGTAAAAGCAGATAAGCTGGTATTGGTTGATGTAGGGGCCGAGTGGTGTCCTCCCTGCCGGAAAATGGAACCGGTACTGCAACAGTTTTTGCAGACCAATAAAACAGTACAACTGGTGAAAGTAGATGGTGGCCGGGACCAGGAGGTCATGAAAGCCATAGATGCCATCGCACCTCCTACTTTCATTTTCTATAAAAATGGAAAGGAAGTATGGCGCAAAACCGGTATCGTGGATATCAGTGAACTGAATAAACTGGCTGCGAGCCGCTAGCTTCCAGCTGTGAGCTGATAGCTTTTAACAGTTAACTACTACTAAAGGCTATCAGTTTTTTTAGGGCATCACTCCCCTCAACACTCCCTCCTGTATCTTTCTCCCTAAAAGGCTTCACCTGGCCATGAGCAATTATTTTTCCCGATTGCGTAAATAGATTTCCCTAATCGACATGCGTGTGTTCTACGCGCTTGCCAACTTTGCATCCGGATTTGCAATTCCGTGTAAAAAGACCGGGCATTACTATGCCCGGATAATACCGGTTGCAGACAAACATTACTCATCAGCCATCTCCTAAAAATATAAGGATGAAAGTTATTTCGCAAATTATACTCCTGCTCTTTCTCATTGCTGCAGGGGTACAGGCACAAAGTATTACGGGAACAATTAAAGGCACGATCACTACAAATGATGGCCAGCCTGCGGCTTATGTAAGTGTGCAGGTAAAAGGTAAAAACAGGGGTGTTGTTACGGACAACAAAGGAGAATTTATATTCCGCAAAATGCAACCCGGCCATTATAGTATACAGGTATCCCTGATCGGGTATGAATCCAATGAGCAGGAGGTAGTAGTGCAGGGCGGGCAAACGGCTACCGTTACCCTCCAGTTAAAGCTTTCTGATACACAGTTGAATGAAGTCACCGTAAAAGCTATTCAAAACAAGCTGGGTCGGAAAGAAAGTGACTACATTGCCCGTTTGCCTATCAAAAATATAGAGAACCCACAGGTGTATAATGTGGTGGGCAAAGAGTTGATGAAAGAGCAGGGGGTACTGAGTTTTGATGATGCGGTTAAAAATGCGCCGGGGGTTAACAGGCTGTGGTCTTCTACAGGCCGTCCGGAAGATGGGGCCGGTTATTTCTCTATGCGCGGTTTTGCCGTACAGCCTACTATGATCAATGGTATTGCCGGACTTACCAACGGCGGTATTGACCCGGCCAATATAGAGCGGATCGAAACCATCAAAGGGCCTTCCGGTACCCTGTTTGGCAGCAGCCTCGTGTCTTTTGGCGGGCTGATGAATATCGTGACCAAAAAACCATATGAAACCTTTGGTGGAGAAGTGGGATATACAGCGGGTGGTTTTGGACTGAGCCGCATTACAGCGGATGTGAATACACCGCTTACTACAGATAAATCGGTATTGCTGCGGATGAATGGGGCATATCATTACGAAAAGAGTTTCCAGGATGCAGGATTTAAAAAATCTGTTTTCCTGGCACCGAGCCTGTCTTATAAGGCGAATGACCGGCTCTCTTTCCTGGTAAACACCGAGTTTTACTCCGCAGAAAGTACTAACGCACTGATGGTTTTCCTCAATCGTGGCCGCCAGCTGATTGCCAGAACACCGGATGAACTGGGCATAGATTTTAAACGTTCTTTTACAGACAACAGTATCTCCTACAAAACACCTGTTGTGAATATATATGGTCAGATGAACTATAAATTATCTGATAAATGGACCTCTCAAACCAGCTTGTCCAGAAGTACCAGCAAAAGCAATGGGTATTATTCCTATGTAATGTTCCTGGATGGTGGTCCTGATGGAACTAAACCACCTGCCAATGATACGTTGATCAGCCGCTATGCTTATCATCAGAACTCTACTTCTTTGACTACAGATATACAGCAGAATTTTATTGGTGATTTTAAAATCGGCAAGATGCGTAACCGGCTGGTAGCTGGGTTAGATTTCCTCCGCATGGAAGTAGATAACGATTTCTCCCCCTACCTGCTTTTTGATTATGTAAATGTGGTCAATAAAAAGGATCCCCGTTACTCACAGCTGAACCGTCAGGCGGTAGATGCCAGGATAGCAGCAGCTACTTCCGGGTTTACAAAAAATACCAGTACCAGGAATACATACAGTGCCTATGTATCTGATGTACTGAACATTACGGATGCATTGATTGCTATGTTAAGCGTGCGGGTGGATTATTTTGATAATAAAGGTACGGTGGATCATACAGATGCCAGCCGCTCAGGTGATTTCAGCCAAACTACCGTATCTCCTAAATTTGGATTGGTATACCAGGTGGTGAAAAATAAGGTGAGCATATTCGCCAACTATATGAATGGTTTCCAGAATGTGCCTCCTGTAACACAGCCACTGGGTATCGACGGCAACTTCAAACCTCAGCAGGCTAACCAGTTCGAGGGTGGTATCAAGTTGGACGCACTGAACCATTTGCTCAACTTCACCGCCAGCTACTATAATATCCTGGTAGATAATATGACCCGTGGGGCCTCTATTGAAAAAGACGGGGTGACCTATAACTATACGATACAGGACGGCTCCCAGCGCAGTAAAGGAATAGAGCTGGACCTGGCAGCCAACCCTGTTCAGGGACTGAATATTGTGGCCGGATATGGTTATAACGACAGCAAAATGGAAAAGGCGGATAAAAATGTAGATGGCAGAAGACCAACCAGTGCAGGACCGGAACACCTGGCTAACCTGTGGATCAGCTATACCACCAGCGGTGGAAAACTGGAGGGTTTGGGAGCCGGGTTGGGTGGTAACTATGCCAGCAGCAATATCATTACCAATGATCTTAATACTGGCATCTTTACATTGCCTGCCTATACCATCCTGAATGGTACCATTTTTTACAACGTAAAAAAATACCGCCTGGCCGTGAAAGTGGATAACCTGACCAATAAAGCGTATTATGGTGGATGGACCACCGTAGAAAGACAAATGCCAAGACGTGTATCCGCCAGCGTTGCCTTTAAATTTTAAGCAGGGATTTATTACTGTTCGATAACCGGAAAGGGGTAATTCAAAGTATTTCACTTGAATTGCCCCTTTGTTATAGTATGGATACTGGTCGATGTATCCTGCTGTGGTATTGTGTATCTGCCCATTGCTACTTTTTCCTCATTGCGTAAATCATATTCCTGATTACGGAAATCACATAGCTGTTTCATTTATATTTTGTGCCTGCATTAATAGTGCTGAATAACACTGTTTACCTTCTCTTTTTTTATAATAACTAAAACAATATGAAAGGAATTTTTACACTTGTAGCGTGTCTGTTTGTGATCACAGCAGCTGCGCAAAATACATCCATCATCAGAGGTGTTGTAAAAACAGCTGATGGGATCCCTGCCGGATTTGTAAGTGTTGGTCTGAAAGGTACCTCCAAAGGAGCGGTAACCAATAATTATGGCCAGTTTGAAATAAAGAAAGTAGCCCCGGGGAAATATGTTTTGAAAGCATCTTTCACCGGTTTACAAACGCAGGAAACAATGGTTACGATAGCAGCAAATGAAATCCTGACGCTACCGGATATTGTATTGAAAGAGAATGAAACGCAGTTAAAAGAAGTAATGATCAACGGGGTAAATAACAAACGTCTCGTTAATAAAGAAAGCGGATATATTGCCCGTATGCCATTGAAAAACCTGGAAAACCCCCAGGTATATACCGTGATTGGAAAAGAGATTATAAAACAGCAGGTGATTACAAATATTGCTGATGCATTTAATGCCGGATCAAGTGCTGCTCCAGCCAGTTACCCAAGTGGGGGTATTGCTATTGTTTCACGGGGATTTCTTACTGAAATTAATGCCCGCAACGGGTTACCCACTACTTCCGGAAGAAGTCAGCCAGATATTGTAAATGTAGAAAGAATAGAGATACTAAAAGGACCATCAGGTACTTTGTTTGGGGGGTCCGTTTCATCTTTCGGAGGTGTGGTAAATCTCGTCACCAAAAAACCGGTGGAAGGTTTTCTTGGTGAAGTGAGCTATAATGTAGGCAGCTTTGGTTTAAACAGGGTGACTGCAGATATCAATACTCCTTTTAACAAAGAAGAAACAGCTTTGTTCCGGATCAATGCTTCTCTGCATCGGGAAAATAGTTTTAGAAATGCTGGGCACAACAATTCATTTGTAATAGCACCCAGCTTTTCCTATAAAGTGAATGACCGCCTCACTTTCTTTGCTGATATTGAAATACAGCGTGCAGATCAAACACGTATGACTTATACACAAAACCCTGGTTTACTCTTTAAGCATGTGAAAGAAATTCCATTGGGTTATGATCAGACACTTTTTGGCAACGATATAGATGCACAAACCTTTTCCAGCAAATACTTTGCAGAAGCGCGATATAAGATCTCTGACAACTGGACGGCTGTAACCAATGCCTCTTTTGTTAGTGAAAATGTACTCAGCAGTTATCAGTCCTACACCCGGTGGTTAAATAATAATGAGGTGGTAAGATCTGTGGGTTTATGGGGACCTATTTATAACAATTATACTACGGTACAGCAGAATTTCAACGGGAGCTTTAAAACGGGCGTGTTAAAGCATAAAATACTGATGGGACTGGATTATAGTAATTATATCACTACCAGAGAAGGATGGTCCACAACTGTCATAGATACTGTTAATATCTTAAAAGACTACAAACTGTTAAAAAAGGCGAAAGTGGATGCCGCATTTGTGAATGGCTCCAAAGATTATAGCTGGAAAGGTAAAACCAACAATAGCAGTTATGGTGCATATGTATCTGATGTAGTAAGTCTGGGAGACAGATTATACGCTATGCTGAGCCTTCGGTTTGATCGCTTTGAGCAATCAGACAAGGCTGCTGCCCCTTCCTCGTATAATCAAAATTCGCTGACCCCAAAATTGGGGCTGGTGTATCAACCTGTAAAGGAACAGGTATCGTTGTTTGCTAATTATATGTCCGGATTTCAAAATATAGCGCCGATAGAGCAGCCCGATGGCAGGTTATTCGTGGTATCACCGATATATGCCAAACAATGGGAGGCAGGTATAAAAACAGACGCTTTCCAACATAAATTGATTACAACATTAAGCTATTATAGCATTGCTATTGATAACGCCATCCGCACGGATGGAGAACGTTTTACCTTCCAGGATGGTAAACAAAACAGCAAAGGGATAGAATTGGAAGTAGCAGCACAGCTATTGGAGGGCTTAAACTTACTTGGGGCTTATGGTTATAACGAGAATAAATATATACGAGCTACCTCCAATGAAGGAAAAATAGCTGCCAATGCGCCCAATAACCTGGTAAATTACTGGATCAGTTATCAGTTTAACCGTACCGGATTAAAAGGTTTGGGCATAGGCGCAGGAGGAAACTATGTAGATAAGATATTTGCTACTGCTGATAATACCTTTTATGTTCCGGCCTACCATGTTTTAAATGCTACCCTGTTTTATGAAACTACACAGTGGAGGCTGGGAATTAAGCTAAATAACCTCAGTAATGAAAAGTATTGGGATAGTTATGGATATGCTCAGAAACCAAGGAATGTAGTCTGTAATCTGACATTTAAATTTTAACCGTCATGGTGCCGGGTAGGTATGATCTCGCTGCCCGGCACCATGATATTCTTCTTTAGTAGCCTTGCCCGCCTGCCAGGAATTTTTCCTGTGCATATTCCAGGAAATAACGGAACTGCAAGGTTTCGCCTGTTATCTTTTCACACAGTTCATTGGAGGTATAAAAACGGCCATATTCGTGAATGTTGGTCCTGAGCCACTGGAATAAGGATTGGTAATTGCCCGCAGCTATCTGTTCCGTAAGTCCGGGGAGCTGCTGTTGTGCGGTCCTGAAAAACTGGGCGGCATAGAAACTGCCCAGGGAATAAGTGGGGAAGTAGCCAAAGCTGCCGTGCGACCAATGAATATCCTGCAATACGCCCTGTGCATCATCCGGCACCGTTACCTGCAGGTATTCCTGGTAGTACCGGTTCCAGGTTGCGGCCAGGTCTTTGGTAGTGATACTGCCTGCTATCAGGCCCTTCTCTATTTCATAACGTATCATCACGTGAAAATGATAAGTCAGCTCATCCGCTTCTGTGCGGATCAGAGAAGGCTGTACGTGGTTGATGGCTTTATAGAAACGGTGGATATCCACCTGCCCGAGATTGTCGGGGAAGATGGCCTGTAAAGGAGCGTAGTGGTGCCGCCAGAAAGCCAGGCTGCGACCTACATTATTTTCCCACAGGCGCGACTGTGACTCATGGATGCCCAGGCTGATAGCCTCTCCACAGGGAAGTCCGTATTCGGTAGCCGGAAGTCCTTGCTCATAAAGGGCATGTCCGCCCTCATGAATACAGCTCCACGTCATATTGGTAAAGTCTTTTTCGTCGATACGGGTAGTGACCCTCACATCCTGTGGATTAAAGCTGGTGGTAAACGGATGTTCAGAAACATCCTGTCTGCCTGCCGCCATATCATAGCCCATTGCTTTTAACAGGCCGATCCCAAACTCCCATTGTTTATTGCGGTCATAATGCTGGAACAGGAAATCCCGGTTTTCAGCCGGTTGTTGGGTTACGGCACGCAATAACGGGGTTAAGGCCGTTTTTACTTCGCTGAAAACAGTATCCAGAAGGGTAGTGGTACACCCTTTTTCATATTCGTTTAGCAGCGCATTGTAGGGATGTCCTTCATGGCCCAGGATGTTGGCTTCCTGTTGTTTGAGCTTTACCATGGTGGCCAGCAGGGGTTCGTACACTGCATAACTGTTGGCTTTGCGGGCCTTTATCCAGGCATGATAACAGGCATTGGTGGCCTGAGATAGCGCTGCTACAAAGGCAGCGGGGTATCTTTTGTTCTTTTCATAATCTTCCAGGGAGAGGGCTACGTTTTTTTGCTGCACCGGGGTGAGGTCCTGGCGCTGATGCAGTTCCTGCAAAATTTCACCCAGGGGTGCAGCGGCAAACATTTCATGGGCTATACTGCTCAGGGTGGTGATTTGCTGCCCGCGGAAGGCTGCTCCCTTTTCAGGCAGGTACGTTTCCTGGTCCCATCCCAATACGGCAATAGCATTTCTTACATCGGCCAGCTGTTGCATCCGGGTAGTATAGTCGTTGTATAATTCCGAAGTAGGTTTGCGTATTACCATCATTATTACTTTTTTGCAAAAGTATACTGTTCGGTTTAATTACCTGCGTATAGACTGCCCTGAAAAAAAATATGGGGAGAGATAAGGGTTTTTCTTTTCATAAGTGTCTTATAAAAGGTACCTATTGATCCAGATACAAAAAAATTGGACAAACGAATAAATACAGCAAGCTTTTCAGCGGATAATCAGGCAGCATTTGCGCATTTTTTTCATACCTATTATGAACAATTGCACAGATATGCTTTTACGATTGTAAAAAATAATGAAGAAGCAGAAGATATTGTACAGGCCGTTTTTGCCAAGCTTTGGGAAAAATGGAATGATATCGATATGCAGGAGTCTGCCAGGGCCTATCTGTATAAATGGGTACACAACCGTTGTCTGAATAACTTACGGCACGAAAGAATCAGAGCAAATTATGTGGTGCAGGCCACCGCTGCCAACACAGAGAGCAGGACCACCGCTGTGGAAAATTCCGTTCAGGAAAAAGAGTTGGGGAAACAGATCCGGGACGCCATCGCCAGCCTGCCTGCCCAGTGCAGGCTGATATTTCAAAAAAGCCGCTTCGAGCATAAAAAGTATCATGAAATAGCAGATGAATTGAGTATCTCGCCTAAAACAGTGGAAGTTCAGATGGGAAAGGCATTAAAGGTGCTAAGGAAAAAACTATTGGATATTACCGGTAAGTCCTGATATAACAGGCCATTTTAAAATTGTCGGGCATTTTGAAAACAACACCAGACATCATCGTAAACATTGAAGTGCTGACCAGGTATCTGGCCGGGGAAGCTACGCCGGAGGAAGCGATGGCAGTAGACGATTGGCGGATGGCTTCAGCCGAAAATACCGCACTTTTTGCCCAGCTTTCCAGAGCATGGGAGGTGGCAGGAGAAAACAATTATCAACAGCCGGATCTTACCGCCAGTTGGCAGCAATTCCTGCAGCAGCCTGTGATGACTGTACCACCATTAAGGAAACGTACTTTCTCCCTGTATAAAATAGCGGCTGCTGCCATCTTTTTAATAGCAGCATTGGTTGCCGGGGTACTGCTCTTCCGCCATCCGGTAGCCAGATTACCTCAACAGGTAGTGGTACACACCGCTCACCAGATGGATACTACGGTCCTGCCGGATCAAACAACGGTGGTGTTGTGTCCACAAACCAGTATTTCCCATCCGCCCGTATTTAATAGCGCTGCCAGGGAAGTGACGATGAACGGAAAAGCATTCTTTGAGGTAACCAGCCAGGTACAGCACCCTTTTCGTATCAGCCTGGGAGATATCATTTTGGAAGTGATAGGTACTACCTTTGAGGTAAACAATACAGCCACAGACAGCCTTATTACGGTAAGCGTGGTTACAGGGGCTGTAAAACTGTACAGCAAAAAGGATACCTTGCTGGTACGCGCGGCTCAAACCGGTACTTATAATAAAATTCGTAAACAATTTGAAAGCATGGAGGGGGTTAACCTCAATGCACTGGCCTATGCTACCAGAAGCTTTGACTTTAACAACCTTACCCTGCAGGAAGTAGCCGGATACCTCGAAAGTGCTTACCAGGTAAAGATTCACTTTCAACAGGCGGCTACAGGGCAATGTCGGTTGAGTGCGGCCTTTGATCAGCAATCGCTTACCTATATTCTAGATATTATTGCGGCAACCATGGGAATAACTTATACAATAGCGGGCAATCAGGTAGATATTTCAGGAAATGGGTGTAATTAAACGTGTACGGTATTATTGTTTGCTGCTACTCTGTATGTGCGGTTGTCTTTTGGCAAAAGGACAGACCGTGCAGGCCCGCCTTCAGCAAAAGTTAGTACTCACCCCGGGTACGGTATCTTCCGCTTTTTTATTAACCGTGCTAAAACAACAGGCCGGATTAAAACTGTCCTACAATCCCAAGCAGTTACCATTAAGCGCTAATGTAGAAATAAAGTCCAATGCCCTCACGGTGCAGGAAGTGCTGCAGGTATTGCAAAGTGCGGATATCCATTACCGTATTATAGGAGGGCATGTGATCCTGCAAACAAAAAAGGCAGTTGTTAATGTTCCCCCGTCTAAAGTTATTACCGCACCACCAGCCGGAGATAAAACAGCGGAGCTGTTGCATAAAAAGGCCGGAGGTCCCGCAACATCCGGGCGTAAGACAGCTGTAGCAGGTGTGCAGGTGAAAACTGCAGCTGCGGGCATGGGCCGGACCAGCCAGGATACGCTTTCGGTACCTGGTAAGCCTGAGAAGCATACGATTACAGCTGCAGGTATAATCCTGACCAGCCAGGATACCCTGGCCACTTCCGGTAAGCCGGTTGGAGATAGTACGTTAGAACAGGGGCGTAGTTTTTACATGTATGCTATTCCATCCGCTTATCCTCGTATAGCTGCTCCGGTACATTTATTGCGCGCACCTGTTCCCGCTTTTGCTGCAAATACCCCGGTCGCTTTCTTCTCTCCGCAACAGAAAAAAAACGGAACTGTTTTTTATGTAGCCGCAGGGATCGCTACGGATGAAATCTGGAGAGTAAGCCCGGTGATACAAATCGGTGTACCCTGGCTGTTTGCCGTAGGTGCCTGGAATACCAACTTTACACAGCATAGCTGGAGTTATGGCCTGGGTACTTCCCTGAGGTTGTCTGATCAATGGAAGCTTGGCCTGACCCTGACTACCGGAACCATGGAAAAAAAATATCTGGATACGCTATTTATCAGATCCGACTTTGTAGTAAAGGGGAGATTGACGAGAGGGGGGATTACACTGGAAAAACAATTGAATGAGCAATGTAGTATACGGTTTGGGCCGGTCATGAATATCCTGAAAACCACCTATTATCTGAAAGGCGTTGCGATCCCCCCGCCAAGAACAGTTGCTGCGAATAGCTCGCCGGATAAGCTGTATGTTCCGCTGAAAGTACCCTATACCTTATCCAATACCTATTCTCCCTCGGCAGTATCTAACACTAAAACCTGGATAGGTGTGCAGGTAAGTATCTTTTACCGCCCGGATTTTTTTACCCGCAAATAAGGGAACGCTGCCGCTAAAGTGTCTAAGCGTAAGGGACAATACGGAAACCAGATGACTACATCCAGACTTTTGCCTGCTTTTATCCAGCGTTTTTTCCGGAATATAAAAACATATGGGTGGCCATATGTTTGCGTGATGTGTTTCCTGGTGCTGGTAAACGGATTATATATGCTGCTGGTCTTATTGGCGGGAGCTGCCATGATCGCATTAGGCACATGCTTCATCGGGAGCACCCCCCACTTTTAGCCGTAGATACACCTGGGGCGACCCGGAGAAAAATCAAGGATAAAACAACAATAAGCCATAAATATTCCATAGATATCCCGTAGATATCCCGACCAGTTACATTGTCGGGATATCTACGGGATATATACGGGACATATACGGGATATATACGGGATATCCCTATGCAAACGTAGGCCCATGGTAGGAATTGCTATGAAAATGCTATGTAAATGATTGATTATGTTTACTTTAATATCTATAAGATGATGACGATGATGGCATTTTACCACCCTGCACTATGGCTTATTGCCAGACTTTAAGCGGATTGGAATAATATTTACCTTATTCAGAAGTATAGCGTTAGTAGATTATGTACGTAATAGGCTGGCGCTCGCAGGTGACCAGAATGTTTGGACAGTTGGCATTTCAATGCAAATCTGTCTTAATTTTACGGATATGAAAATAAAGGACGTGATAGCGGTACTGGAAGGGTTTGCGCCATTGCAGTATCAGGAAAGCTATGATAACGCAGGACTTTTGTTTGGGGATGCCAGCCGGGAAGTCACTAATGTACTATTAACACTGGATGCAACGGAAGCGGTGATGGATGAAGCCATTGCCAAAAACTGCAACCTGGTCATTGCCCATCATCCTATTGTATTTGGCGGATTAAAGAAGATCACCGGCCGCAATTATGTGGAAAGGGTAGCTATAAAAGCCATTAAGCACGATATAGCGGTATATGCCGCCCATACAAACCTGGATAATGTACGTTACGGGGTAAGTGAACGGATGGCCGCCCGTATAGGATTACAGGACTGCCGGGTATTGGACCCCAAACATGGGATTTTAAGAAAGTTATACACATTTGTACCCTGGAAGGATGTGGAAATGGTGCGCGCGGCTTTATTTGAAGCCGGGGCTGGTCATATCGGAAACTACAGTGAGTGTAGTTTTACGGGAGAAGGCACGGGCACTTTTAAGGGAAATGAGCAGTCGGATCCTTATGTAGGTAAACCAGGGGAGCGGCATTTTGAGCCGGAAACGAAACTTGAAGTGATTTTTCCGGTATATTTGGAGCAGCAGATCGTGAAGGCCATGTTGGCCAGCCACCCATATGAAGAAGTGGCCTATGATGTGATCAGCCTGGAGAATGCATACCAGCAGGTAGGTTCCGGATTGGTAGGGGTACTACCGGAGCCGTTGCCCGAGCTGGATTTTTTACGCATGGTAAAAACGCGGTTCAATACCGGTTGTGTGCGGTATACCCCATTACGGGGGAAGCCGGTACACCAGGTGGCAGTTTGCGGAGGAGCAGGCAGCTTTCTGCTGAAGAAGGCAATTGCCGCGGGTGCAGACGCCTATATTTCCGCAGATTTTAAATACCATGAGTTTTTTGATGCTGAAAATCAATTAGTTATAGCGGACGTAGGACATTTTGAGAGCGAGCAGTTTACAGTAGAATTATTTTATCATATATTGACTGAAAAATTCCGTAATTTTGCGCCTCTTAAATCTACGATTCGTACAAACCCGGTAAATTACTTATAATACATGGCTACCGCAAAAGAATACTCCGTTGAAGAAAAATTAGCATCTGTACTCAAGTTACAGAAGATTGATTCAAAGCTGGATGGAATCCAGGTGTTGAAAGGGGAGTTGCCGATAGAAGTTAAAGACCTGGAAGATGAGATCGAAGGGTTAAACACCCGCCAGTCTCATATTGAGAGTGAACTTAAAAGCATCCAGGACTTCGTTGCCAACAAGAAAGTGGCCATCAAGGAAGCTGAAGCACTGATCAAGAAGTATGAAAAGCAACAGGACAACGTAAAGAACAACCGCGAGTTTGAAGCTATTACCAAGGAAATGGAAATGCAGGCGCTGGAAATTAAACTGGCAGAAAAGCATATCAAAGACGCGAATGAAGAAGTAAAGGATAAATCCCGTGCACTCGAAGTAGCTAAAAAAGCTGTTTCTGATAAAGAAACCAACCTGAAGCACAAGAAGGGGGAACTGGAAAAAATCATTGCGGAAACGGATAAGGAAGAAAAACAATTCCGTAAGCAGAGTGAAGAAGCCCGCACCAAGGTAGAACCACGCTTGCTGGCAGCCTATGAAAAGATCCGTACCAACTACCGTAACGGTCTGGCTGTGGTAACTGTTTCCCGTGACTCCTGCGGTGGTTGCTTTAATGCCATCCCTCCGCAACGCCAGGCTGAAATACGCCAGCACAAGAAAATTATCGTTTGCGAGCACTGTGGCCGTATCCTCGTGGATAACGACCTGGAAGCAACTGTAACTATTTAATATCCTGCAATGCCAGCTCCGGGCAATGACAGGTAGCAAAGACTTTTATTAGCGTGAGCGTGACAGGGCATCTTCGGATGCCCTTTTTACATTTATACCCCCCGGCTTTTTATCCACCACGCAAATAGTCTGCGTGATGATGATGGTTTTTTGGGTTAGGTATCTGATATTTGAAGTTTGGATTGAAGTTTGGATGTAGGAATCCGTTATCTGGAATTTTAGCTCATATGCGTAGTGTTTTTTCAATTATCCTAATGCTGACCATTTCTTTTGCCGCCTCCGGCAGGCAAAAGGTATATGATTTTAACGGCAGATGCCAACAGGCATATGCAGCGATCATGCAATTACGCCTGGATGCCGGCAGGGCATTCCTGGAAGCAGAAAAAAAAGAAAACCCCGACAACCTCATCCCTTATTTCCTGGATAACTATGCCGATTTCTTTACCCTTTTCTTTAATGAAGATCCGGCAGAATATGCGCAGAAAAGAAAACTGCGGAATGAAAGACTGAACCGCATGGCCGAAGGCCCGGAAAACTCTCCTTACTATCTCTACACCCAGGCAGCCATTAAATTTCAATGGGCGCTGGTAAAAGTAAAACATAACGAAAAGTGGGATGCCGTATGGGAAGTACGCAAGGCCTACATTACTTTAAAAGATAACCAACGCCAGTTTCCCCAGTTCTTACCCAATAACATGCTCCTGGGTACCATGCAAACTGTTTTTGGGACCATCCCCGATGGTTTTAAGTGGATCACC